>JAOZQV010000295.1 GCA_029932035.1 Deltaproteobacteria bacterium
AACTCTCTCCCGTCTTTGAGATGAATAACGTACGAGGCAAAACAGATAGAGGGGTATATGATGAAAACGGCCACTGTGATGGCTGTTAATATCTTTTTCATGGATGCTTCCAAATTCTGATTGGCGATTCAAAGACCACCACTCTGTTGGCGATCAGTTACAGTGCCTTGTTCTCCGGCAGCCCCAGGGACAATAGGGGTTAAAGTAAAAACACGAGCAAGTCGATCGGCTGTTCGCAAATCCCCTCTACGAAGGGCATCTCGCACATCATCAAGTTTCAAGGCATCATCAAGAGATAAATAAGGTGACCAGCCTTCTTCAGTATCGATCAGTTCAATTTCAACTTCGGCCACATACTTCCCTTCATGTACTAATTTTTTATGTTGTCTCTTCCTCATGACATTCTCCTTCTGAAATCACTTGACCATTTGGCTGTATCCGGCCTGTATGCAGTAATCAAAACAGCCGGCGACCTGGCGCCTTTGGGAATTCCCCATACCACATGGATCGGATTATTCTCAGAATCCTTCTGTAACACTAATACAACTGGTCCTTTTGTGTAGTCAGGATAATCTTCTATTACTATTGCCTCCTTCATACCTAACAAAACGTCCCTAACAAAGATACCATCTTCAGCCAATTCATCATAACCGTGATCAGATATTTTAATATGTTGGCCTCCAACTAGTTCGATAATCCGTTTGAGTGTAGTGCTCATATTACGATTTTAAACCCTAATGCTCCTTTTTGCAATGATTCCAATGTGAATAACCGGTTAATCTTGGCCGGAAAGCGGCGAAGTTATAATTTATATCACACTTTGATTAGGCATTAAGCCGATCAAGCTTATCCTTGAATGTTTTCCCCTCACGGAACCTTTCTCTACAGCATCAGGCGCCTCTTGCTTACTCGCCTCATACTTTTCCTCCGGTAAATCCTCTCTTTTCAATTTCCCTTTACAAGATCTTTTTGAATTCCTATGACCCCTCCATATCTCTTAAATTTTATCTGCTCCCCTTCCTCCCAGTATCGATCCGTGACAAACTCTCTCCCGTCTTTGAGATGAATAACGTAGGACGCAAAACAGATAGAGGGGTATATGATAAAAACGGCCGCGGCAATGAGTATTAATCTCTTCTTCATTAGGTGTTCCAATGCGGGCTTGTAACATTGCCAATTTGGTAACTTTTCCCGTTTTCGTTCACGGCACAATCAGATCTGTACTCAGATACCTCTCCCCCGTATCAGGTAGGACAACAACGATCTGTTTTCCCCTGTTATTCGATCTACGGGCAATTTCAAGGGCGGCCCATGCGGCCGCGCCTGATGAGATACCGCACAATATTCCTTCTAATCTCGCCAATTCCCGTGCCGTCTCAAGGGCCTGGCTATTGGTAACCGTGACAATTTCATCAATGATGTCCACATTCAGGACATCGGGGATAAAACCCGCCCCGATACCCTGTATCTTGTGGGGGCCGCCCTGACCTCCCGACAAAACTGGTGAATCAGCAGGTTCCACCGCCACTGCCCTGAACGACGGTTTCCTGGCCTTGATTATTTCTGATACCCCGGTAATGGTTCCACCGGTTCCAACGCCTGCCACAAAAATATCTATCCCGCCGGCCGTGTCATTCCAGATCTCCTCTGCCGTGGTTTTCCGATGTATTTCGGGATTCGCAGGATTGGCAAATTGATCGGGCATATACGCATTGGTTGTATGGCTTACAATTTCCCGCGCCTTGGCAATAGCGCCTTTCATCCCTTCAGAACCCGGCGTTAGCACCAGTTCCGCACCGAGGTGCTTTAGCAATTTTCTTCTTTCCAGGCTCATGGTCTCGGGCATGGTCAAAATAAGGGAATAGTTTTTAGCCGCACAAACAAAGGCAAGGGCAAGACCCGTGTTTCCGCTGGTTGGTTCCACTATGGTGGTATCGGCATCGATCTCGCCCCGGACCTCTGCCGTTTCGATCATGGCTACGCCGATCCGGTCCTTTACGCTTCCCAAGGGGTTTTGGGATTCCAGTTTTGCAAATATATCGACATCAAGCCCCTCTGCGATCTGATTCAATCTAACGAGGGGGGTTGAACCGACGACTTCAGACGTGTTAGCAAAGATTTTTGTCATCATGACCTCCTGATTATTCGGGTTTTATCCCTTATTATTCCCTATAAGAAAAACGCCATAGGTTGCTCTGAGGTTGGCAAAAACTTTAATGATATTTCCGCTTTTTTCATGATGATCCGTGTTAATTGCCACTTCTCTCAGAATTGAGAAGCCCGTTTCCCTTGAAAATCTCCGGAAGTCTTTCAGGGCAATAACGCGAATATTCGGGGTGTCGTGCCAATCATAGGGGAGCTGTTTGGTAATGGGGGCACGGCCGGTTGTCAGTAGTTGGAGGCGAACGCTCCAGTGGCTGAAATTGGGAAAGCTGACGACTCCCCTTTTGCCGATACGCAGCATGGAGCGGACAAGTTCCCCCGGCTCATATATCTGCTGAAGGGTCTGGCTCAGGATAACGTAGTCAAACGCGTCATCCGGGTAATCAAGCACCTCTTCATTGATATCCCCTTGAAGCACAGTCAGACCTCTTTCAATACACTTGGCCACCTTGTCCTCGTTCCGTTCTATCCCCGTGCATGTCACCCGCCTGTTTTTTTTGAGGAAATGCAGGAGATCTCCCTCTCCGCAGCCTAAGCCCAAAACTTTAGACCCTGGTTCGATCCAGGATGCTATTATCTGAAGGTCAAATCGTATTTCGCTATCTCGCGGTTTCATTGTAGACACGTTCTAAAAAGCCTTTCATCAGAGCAGTTAATCGTTCATTAGGCAACAGAAAGGCATCATGACCCCAGTCGGCTTCGATTTCGCAGAAGCTTACATCAAGATCGTTTTTCTTCATGGCCTTTACCATGGCCTTGGACTGATACGTAGGATATAGCCAATCCGAGGTAAAGGAGACCACTAAGAATTTTGCCATGGCCCTGGAAAAGGCCTTAACAAGAGAGCCGGAATCATATTGTCTCGTGAGATCGAAGTAGTCTGCGGCCTTTGTAATATAGAGGAAGGAATTGGCATCAAATCGCTCCACGAATTTCGAACCCTGGTATCTAAGATAGCTTTCCACCTGGAAGTCCGCATCAAAGTTGAATGAGAAATCACTCCTGTCCTGGAGACGACGTCCGAATTTGTGCCGCATGGATTCGTCTGACAAATAGGTTATGTGACCGATCATGCGGGCAACGGCCAGACCTAAGTCAGGTTTCGCGCCATTATAATAGTCGCCCTTGTTCCAGTTAGGATCCGCCATGATGGCCTGTCTTGCCACTTCATTAAAGGCTATGGTCAGGGCGGAATGTTTTGGCGTGGTTGCGAGCGGAATGGCAGAGACAACCACCTCCGGGTATCTCAGGCACCACTCCAGGACCTGCAGACCTCCAATGGAACCACCCACGACCGAGAGGACCCTTTCTATGCCAAGGTGGTCAATCAAGGCCTTTTGGGCTGTAACCATGTCACCAATGGTGACCACGGGGAAATCAAGACCAAAAGCTTTGCCGGTCTTCGGGTTGATTGAACCGGGGCCGGTGGAACCCATACAACTGCCGAGTATATTGGAACAGACAATAAAATATTTATCGGTATCGATTCCCTTGCCCGGACCCACCATAATCTCCCACCAACCAGGTTTGGCATCATCTTTACTGTAACAACCGGCCGCGTGGGAATCACCCGACAGGGCGTGCATAATCAGGACGGCATTGCTCCTGTCAGGATTCAGTTCCCCATAAGTCTCATAGGTAAGTGTCACAGGACCCAATGCGGAACCGTTTTCCAGGGTCATTTCCTTCGGCGGCCGGGCAAAGGTGAAGAATTTTTTCTCCACAATCCCCACCGATAGGCCGTTCTTGTCATGTTCTATATATTCACTCATCTAACACTCAGAGCTTGGCCAAGATCCGCATGGATATCCTCAATCGATTCTATGCCCACGGATAGCCGGATGAGATCGGGTGTGATTCCGCCTTCTCGCTGCTGATCCTCGGAAAGTTGAGAATGGGTGGTGCTTGCAGGGTGAATAGCGAGGCTTTTTGCATCGCCCACATTTGCCAGATGAGATATGAGATCTAAGTTGTTTACGAATGTTTCACCGGCCTCTCTACCCCCTTTAATGCCAAAAACCACCATGCCTCCAAAGCCATTTTTAAATTGCCGCGATGCTATTTCATGGGCTGGATCTTGTTCAAGCCCCGGATATCTTACCCATTTTACAGCGGGATGATCCGTCAAATACTGTGCTACCGCCATGGCATTATCGCAGTGACGCTGCATCCTGAGGGGGAGTGTTTCAATCCCCTGCAAGAACATCCAGGCGTTGTCAGGGCTTATGCAGGCGCCAAGATTTCTCAGGGGCACAAGTCTCATCCGCGTAATGAATGCCAAAGGGTTCAGGTCTCCAAGATCATGTGCATACCGCAACCCATGATATGATGCGTCCGGCTCATTAAAAAGACGGAATTTTCGGTCTGTCCAATCAAACTTGCCACCATCCACCACAATTCCGCCAATCCCTGTGCCGTGCCCCCCCAACCATTTTGTCAGGGAGTGTATGACCACATCCGCGCCATGTTCCAAGGGTCTAAAGAGATATGGCGTGGTAAATGTGGAATCAACCACTAAGGGGATATGATACTTACTCGCTATCTCTGAAATGGCCCTTATGTTTGACACATCGAGCACGGGGTTGCCAATGACCTCGGTAAACAGCATTTTGGTATGTTCATTGATCATTTTCTCGAAGTTATCCGGATCCAACGGGTCTTCAAATTTCGTCTTGATACCAAATTCAGGCAGGATAGCATCAAACATGGTGTAGGAAACCGCATTATTGAATTATGAAGGGTATTAGATTTTTAGAATAG
>JAOZQV010000021.1:0-4220 GCA_029932035.1 Deltaproteobacteria bacterium
ACCTCCTAATACTAAGTCAGCATATCATCGATAGGAAGAAATAGAGAGTGCCTAAAATGCCTAAAGTTTGAAGTGCCTAAAGTTAAGGAATTTCCTGACATTTTATATAAGGATTGTCTTCTATACCCGAATTTGAAGCAGGTCCTCGCCCAATACCAGTTCGCCTTCATAGAACTGCCGGCACTGAGATGTAATATCGCTTCGCAGGCATTCCGGGTAAAAGTGGATCAAAATTAGACGCTCCACACCCGCAAGAGTGGCAATACGTCCTGCTAAAGAAGGTGTAAGGTGCCCCTCAATCTCATCACCATCCGGAAAAGAGGATTCCAGAACTAACAGATCAGCCCCTTTTGCCAGGTCCACTATTTCATCACAAAAACCGGTATCCCCGGAATAGACAATTGTTTTTCCCGAACGATTTTCCAAACGATAGGCAAGACTGCTCGGCGTATGATTTGTGGGGCTGGTAGTGACCGTGAACTTTCCGTAATCGCTTTTAACTTTCTTGTTTATATCAATCTCTTCGATCCTCATCATCTCCGGAGGAAGGGTCAACCAGGTATGGTAAGCGTCTTTAAGAGCGTTTATAAGTTCGGATAAACCGGAAGGGCCGGTAATTACAAAGGGTCTTCTTCTCCTTAGAACAGCCGGATTTTTTGAGGCAAAGAAAAGATGAATCAGGTCCGCGGTGTGATCGGGATGAAAATGCGTCAGGAATATTTGCTCAATCTTTTCGTAACTTATGCCGGCTCTTGTCAGTTGACGCAATGTCCCCGGTCCAATATCGAAGAGGACTGGGCTCCCCCCAATCAGCAAAACAAGCGAGGGTGATCCCCTGTCATGAAGTGGGATAGCAGTCCCTGATCCTAAAATAATCAATTTCATTTATGCGCTATCCTTGCACGGGTTCAGAGGTTCCCCGCCCAACCCTAACCCTCTTTATGTACCAGGACCTTAGGTGTCTTAGTCCTCTTGGTATGTCTTTGACTACCCTTGTCTGTGCCTCTTCTGTGTGGGTCTGTGGCCAAAAAAACCCTGTCAAATTTCCAAACTGCCGATGAGATCCTCTATCCTGTCAATCCCCTTCTCCTGACAGAAACCCTCCAACCCCTCGATGATATCAAGGGAAGCCTTTGGATTGACAAAATTGGCAGTGCCTATCTGGATGGCCCGGGCACCCGCTATCAAAAACTCGAGGGCATCCCGGTAATCCACGACCCCCCCTACCCCAATTACGGGTATTTTGACCGCCCTAACCACCTGATGGACCATAAAGAGTGCCACAGGCCGGATGGCCGGGCCTGACAAGCCACCTGAGATATTTGCTAATTTGGGGACACGCTTTTCAATATCTATGGCCATGCCTGTAAGGGTATTTGTCAGAGATAATGCGTCGGCGCCGGCAGCTTCAACCGCAACAGCTATTTCCCTGATGTCGGTCACGTTGGGTGACAGTTTTACTATGACAGGTTTGTCCGCCTCCTTGACCACAGACTCCGTCACCTTTGCCGCAATATCAGGGTCAGTGCCAAAGGCCATCCCCCCCTGTTCAACATTTGGGCATGAGATATTCACTTCAATGGCTGATATGCCCTTAACCCCACTTAGACCGGCCGCCACTGCTCCATACTCCTCCACAGTGTGCCCATAAATATTGACAATTACGGCAGTATTGAGCCCCTGGAGCCAGGGGAGCTTTTCTTTCAGGAAATTCTTTAAACCAACATTGGCCAGACCGATGGCGTTTAACATGCCACAGGGAGTCTCCACGATCCTGGGAGGCGGGTTTCCTTCCCTCGGTTTGAGGGAAATCCCTTTGACCACTATCCCACCTAACAAATCGAGATCTATCAGAGAAGAAAATTCCCGGCCATACCCAAAGGTCCCGGACGCAGTAAGGACAGGGTTTTTCAGCTCCATAGGGCCGATTTTGACTCTTAAATCAGGATAAACCATATTTTACAACGCCTCCCAATCCAAAGCGTTAACGTCAAAAACAGGCCCGTCCTGACACACGTGGTAATAGGCCATGGCCTGTTCCGACGATCTTCTTATTGCGCAACCCTGGCATGCCCCCAAACCGCACGCCATGGATGCCTCCAAAGAAACCTGGCACGGGATATCCTTATCAAGGGTAATAGCCGCCACTTCCTTTAACATCGGCAAGGGGCCGCAGGCAAAAACAACGGGATTGATGTTGCCATTAAATCCAGCCAAACGGTCCTTTAGAAGTTCCGTGACAAGGCCCCTATGACCTGCTGAACCATCATCCGTGGAGATGGAGATATAAATCCCTGAAAGACCAATTTCATCGGCTGCAGCAATCTCCTCTCCAGAACTAAACCCTGCTAAAAAGGTCAAACTGCCAGGCTTCATAGTCGTAGCCAAAAAAATCAGCGGGGCAATTCCCATACCCCCTGCCACCAGGATAGGCTTCTCTCCTTTTTGAGGCCTTTCAAACCCGCTGCCAAGGGGGCCCAGAACCGATAATAACTCCCCTTCCCTGGCATCACATATAATTGTCGTCCCCCGGCCAACAACCCGGTAAAGGATGAGAACCAGGTCATCCTCGCTGACCCCGCATATGGAAAAGGGCCGCCTCAAAAGCGGATCTATGCCCTGCCCCACCTTGATCATCACAAACTGACCAGGCCTTGCGTCAGCCGCAATCCGAGGCGACCTCAACCCCATAAAAAAGGTGTCGGAGGCAACCCTCTTGTTGAATATAATTTCTGAATCCTGTTCAATCACCGGTATACCTCATAATAACAATCCCTAAATTCCTGATCCCGCGATCCGTGGGACTCAATCCATATAAAAAGGACTTTTTACATTCCTATCAATATTTATTACACAAAACAGCTGCTCTACGCAACATAAGATATCCGATAGGCTTAAACCGGAGACATCAAAATTAATCTATGCTATAAATGAACATCATGGTCAATAGACAAACTCTGCAGATTATAATCAGCGGATACATCACTGAAATCGTATGCGGGCAAATCCCTGTAGAATGTAAGGATTCATTTACAAAACATCTCCTTCAAAACAGGATTGAGGATGAAATACCTGAGTGGCTTTTAAGGCGGAACCCGAACCATGTCAGTCCCGACCATATAAAGCGAGTATGGTATTTTGATAACCGGGTGATGCAACGCATTATGCAAGGCTGCGGCCGTGATTGGAAATCATACAGGAATATCAATGACTTTTGTCACCTGATAGGGTTTGGTAGCGGGAAAGAGGGCATTGGCCTTTTTGAAATAGGGGTTTCAATTGACAAAAAACCAGTGGTTGAGTTTGTCCCCTTCGAACCGCCCCCGGAAACCGGGGACAGACTCAAGAAAATGGAAGATATCGAGCTCACATGGCTTGAGCCGGAGCCTGTACCCTCTCCCGATAAGGGATATATTGTTGTAAGCGCTGGGTCGTGGGAAAAGGGCATCATCCGATTTTCCACCGAAATAAGAGAGGGGTTTGATGAAGTTAGACTTGAACTCCTTGTTTCCGACCTCACAGATATTGGTGTCGGGGAAGACCACTTTGTTTCAGGGCTCAGATATGCCGGTGAGATGCTGGAGGGTGAAATCGTGAAACAGGGGGATAAGGATATGTATCAGGTCTCCTGGTACTCTCCCCAAAAAACGCGATGGCTTGAAATGTGCGAAACCGATCCTTCTGATCTTACTCTTTGACAGTCATCTTTGTAATTATTACAGGTTCAATCGGGACATTTGCCATGGACCCCCGCATACCGGTCTTAACCTTGGAAATCGCATCAACCACATCCATACCCTTAATTACCTTCCCGAAAACAGTGTACCCCCAGCCTTGGGAGGTCTTGCTCTTGTGGTCTAACGGTGTGTTGTTTTTTGTGTTGATGAAAAACTGGTTCGTTGCGCTGTGCGGGTCCTGGGTACGCGCCATGGCCACGGTACCTCGATCATTCTTCAGACCGTTGTCGGCCTCGTTTTTTATGGGCATCTCGGCGAGTTTCTGCTTCATGTCAGGAGTGAAGCCTCCTCCCTGAATCATGAAGTCAGGGATTACACGGTGGAAAATAGTGCCGTCATAGTGTCCCCAGCGGGCGTAGCGTAAGAAATTATCGACCGTTTTGGGGGCCTCATCAGGGTAAAGCTCAAGGACAATGGCTCCCTTTGTTGTCTCAATGATCACCTGCGGCTTGTCAGAAAGAGCAGCCGTCGCCCCCGCAGAAA
>JAOZQV010000021.1:4320-13470 GCA_029932035.1 Deltaproteobacteria bacterium
GTCTCAATGATCACCTGCGGCTTGTCAGAAAGAGCAGCCGTCGCCCCCGCAGAAAGTGTCAGGACAATAAGAAAAGCAGACAGAATCATACCATACTTCATTTAACAACCTCCTTATTAGACATTCTCTCCCGCATCAAACGGATGGTGTCTTTATAGTTTTTACTATAATAAATCGCTGAGCCTGCCACAAAGACATCAGCTCCTGCTGATGATACCAGGCCAATGTTCTCGGGATCGATCCCCCCATCAACCTCGATTTCCAGGTTCAAATTGAGATCATCCACCATTTTTCTCAGTCTTTTTATCTTTGGGATAACCTGCGGGATAAATTTCTGGGCCTCAAAACCTGGATTCACTGTCATAAACACGACCATATCGAGCTGATCCAGGACATATTCCAACATACCTAATGGCGTGGCAGGATTCAGGACCACCCCCGGCCTTACCCCTTTATCCCGAATGAGCTGAATGGTCCTGTGAAGATGAGTTATAGCCTCTGCGTGGACCGTTATGATACTCGCCCCCGCTTCAGCGAAATCTTCTATAAAATAGTCCGGATCGGAAATCATCAGATGGACATCAAGGGGCAGATCAGTTACACGCCTGGCCGCCTTTACAATCATTGGGCCGATAGTTATATTGGGCACAAAATGACCGTCCATTACGTCAATATGAATATAATCCGCCCCCGCCTTTTCCACATCCTTAATCTCTTCACCAAGACGGGTAAAATCGGCTGATAAAATCGATGGTGCTATTTTTCCCACGCTGCCTCTCCTTTAATACCTATTCATTCAAATCATGTTTGCGAAAGATTTGTCATATAGCCATTTTGAGCAGGATGATATATTTTAGCCCTTTGCGGCTTTGCGCCTTTGCGAGAGACCTTTTCTTTTCCGGTTTATCCGGGTCAGGTCTTTCTGAAAAGCGCGCCAAAGAAACCTTCCATCCCATGAATATGCGGAAAGGTCCTGAAAAAGCCGTTATCATCAATCAGATCAAGACCCCATTCGGGAATGGTGCTGTTCAGGTTTTCGAGGGCTATTTCACTGTTTCTTTTCAAGAAATCTTCAACCACGCCTTCATTCTCCTCCCTTGAGATAGTGCAGGTCAGGTACAGCATTCTGCCCCCTTTTCTCAGGAGATGAACCGCTCCATTCAAGATAGTCGCCTGTAAACGCGCTAATCGTTGAATGTCCTCTACCCTTTTTGTCAGTTTTGTGTCAGGATTCTTTGATATTACACCAAGACCGGAACATGGACCATCAACCAATATCTTATCAAAAGGATACCTCAAAAACGTTGAAAGGGGACCTCTTGCATCTGCAACCACAGGATTAACAGAGCGTGCTCCAAGACGGGTTGAGCTTTGTAAAAGGCTTATCAATCTGCGGCGACTTCTGTCAAGGGCAAGAATAAATCCCTTGTCTTCCATGATAGCTGCAAGGTGGGTCGATTTCCCCCCAAGGCCTGCGCAAACGTCAAACACCGAGTCCCCTGACCGGGGAAAAAGGAGATGAGAGCCAATCTGCGCCGCCTCACCCTGCACCTGAAACAGCCCTTCTTTGAATGCCGTCAATCTGTTAACAGGTCCTTTGAGATCTTGGAGAATTACTCCTTCAGGAGAATAGAGAGATGTGGAGCCGGTCACTCCCTCCTCATTTAGACGCTCAAGCAATCCCTGGCGGTCAGTCTTTAAGGTGTTGACTCTGATAACCGTATGCGGGATGCGGTTCCCGGCATCGAGAAGACGCTCTGCAGTATCAGGACCCAATTCCCTAATCCATTTTTCAATTAGCCAGAGAGGATAGGAATAAGATACAGAAAGATACAGATCACGCTCTCGCCCTGGATCAGGGAAAGATATTCTATCTTTTTCCCTGCAGATACGTCTCAGGATCCCGTTGACAAAGCCTGCCACATGTTTATTGCCAGCACCCCTCGCCTGCTTGACTGCCTCATTAACAGCAGCGCTCTCAGGGACTCGATCCATGAAAAATATCTGGTAAAGGCCGAGACGAAGGATATTCAAAACGGGAGGTTCAATATTCTTGAATGGAAAACGGACCGCCTGTTTGACAATCCAATCAAGCCTGATCTGCCACCGCAGGACCCCCTGGACCAAATGAACAATGAATGCCCTGTCCCTTTCACTGAGACCAGGATTCCCAAAAAAGCAGGTCTCGAGATATCTTTCCTGAAAGCCCTGGGAAGAACCAGCGCTGTTGAGTGCAGCTAATGCGATGTCCCTCGGCATCAAACGTATATTACTCCAGGAATGTTTTGATCCCCTTTTCAACAAGTTCCAGGCTCACATCCGTGTCATAACAGGGGCCAAATGGCCTTCTGTTGAATACGCCAAAAACGGGTATGGGGTAACTGTCCTGTATACCGCTTGACAGATCACGCTCGCATGCAACACCTATAATGACCTTCGGTTTCTTTTCAACCACTATCCTCCGGGCCAAGGTTCCACCGGTAGCCACTGCGGCATGCACATGATACTTTTCGGAGAGTTCCACCAGATCCTTTATCTTGCACTTGCCGCATGCCTTGCAGTTCTCCACATTCCCTGTAATCCTGACAGGGCAATCGTGGTACTGTAGACAGTGGGGGAGAAGAATAAGGATCTGTTCAGGTTTCACCTTCTTGGCCTCGGCAAGGACCAGCTTGTTATTAATGGCGACAAAGGATCGCCGAATCTCATTCTTACCAATACCGAAACACCTGCCGACTCCCACTAATAGTGGAAACAATACCCTTATTACGACCCCGCGGATACGCCTGTTAAAAAAGAGATTCTTTCCTCGGGCAATGGTTAATACAAGGGTCAGGGCGCCACCCAAACCGAAAAGAACAATGCAGCCGAAGACAATTGCCAATAACAGCGGCAGACTCGGATGAATATTGCTGAGGCCCACATAGGGGACCCACCAGAGCAAAAAGGCAAAACCTAACAAAACGAGGCATGTAACTAACAGGAGAAAAATGAAGACCCTTTTCTTCGGTCTTGGTGAAAGATCAGGATCGCCATAGTCTCTGCCGGATGTCATCGGTAATACATTTTTTTCCTGAGCCTTACCTGTCTCCTCCAACTCCCTCATCTCACCTTCCTGCTGACCCGGTTACGAAAACAACATCAATCCGCAATCCGAAATCTAAAATCCAAGTGTGGTCCCATCATTTATGGGAAACCCCCTCAGAAAATCAGCCGCAGCAAGCCTCTTCTTACCCGGGGCTTGTAATTCCCTGATCAGGATAAGGCCTTTCCCTGTCTCCACCAAAAGACCTTTCCCTGAATGACCTGCAACCCTGCCAGGAGACAGATCAAGGCCCTCTCGATCAACAACTCCGGATGAAAACAGCTTTATCTTCTTCCCTCCCACAGGTGTAATGGCGCCCGGCCACGGATCCAAGGCGCGTATGAGGGCCGATATGGTCAGGGCCGACTGATTCCACTTGATGAAAGAGATACTCCTGTCAATCTTCGGGGCGTATGTGGCCAGTGCGCTCTCCTGAGGTTTTTCAATCAACCGGCCGCTTCTCATCCCTTCAATAGTTTTCAGTAGAACATCCCCTGAAAGAAGAGCAAGTCGGTCATGGAGTTTCCCCGCTGTCTCCTCGAAACCGATGGGGACCTCCTCTTGGAGAAGGACAGGTCCGGTGTCCAGACCTTCATCCATGCGCATGGCGCTGAGACCGGTCTTTGTTTCGTCATTAATAATGGCCCACTGGATGGGTGCCGCACCCCGATACTTGGGCAAGAGGGACGCATGGATATTGAGTGCGCCCCACCGGGGGATGTGAAGGAGATCTTTCTTCAAGACCTGACCAAAGGCTACAACGACCAAGAGGTCCGGGCTTATTTTACCGATTACCTCGCAAAACGCCTTGTCCGATGCCTTTTCGGGCTGAAGGACCTCAAGACCGAATCGCGTCGCGGCTCGCTTTACCGGAGAGGGAACGAGTTTTTTACTCCTGCCTTTGGGCCGATCCGGTTGTGTCACCACCACCTGGATTGTGTGTCCGTGTTCAATCAGTTTCTCAAGGGAAGGCACAGCATAATCAGGAGTTCCCATAAAAACGATCCTTGGATGGCTGGGAAACTCCCCTGAATAGATATTGTCCATAAGAGCCATTACTTCCCTTTCTGCATTTTTTTTAGCTTCTTCCTATATAAGGCCCGTTTAAGGGTGCTGATATGATCGATAAAGAGAATCCCATCGAGATGATCGATCTCATGCTGGAGGCAGACGCCTAATAAATCGTCGGCCTCAATATCAAATGGATTGCCGTGGCGATCAACCCCGCGAACCTTTACCTGGGCCTTCCGGACAACTTCTGCGGTAAAATCAATTACGCTCAGGCACGCCTCATCCCATTTTATCTCATCCTCGCCCAAAACGATTTCCGGATTGATTAAGGCTACCGGGTCTCTTTCCTTCTCTTTCGGATTGCGGTCAAAGACGATCACCCTTTTCAACACACCCACTTGATTTGCGGCAAGACCAACTCCGGGAGCTGAATACATAACCTCAATCATCCTGTCGATCAGCGCCTGTAAGTCTTCATCTATCTCTGTTATCGGCTCGGCTTTAGTTTTAAGAACCGGATCTGGGTAAGTGTATATCTTCATTTTATGTAACCGTTTAAGGGTTCCAGGTTCAAAGGTCCAGGGAGAACCTGTCCCCTTCAATACTATACATTGCTCCAAAATAAATCAAGCACCCTCTACGACAAAAGCGAGTGAGTTTCAGAGTATACTTGACTTTTCCACATTAGCTGCCTATCAAAAGAGATTATGAAACGAACTGTAGAATTTCTATTTGAGATAGGGATGCTAAAAAAGAGTCCTCGTACCGGTTACCAGTTTCTCGGAACTGGCGGCGAGTCTGTGGCAGACCATTCTTTCCGAACAGCGGTTATAGGATATGTGCTCTCGTCAATGGAACCCGATGCGGACCGCAGCAAGGTAATCTTAATGTGCCTCTTTCACGACTTTCCCGAAGCCAGAACCGGCGACCACAATTACGTTAACAAAAAATACGTTACAGTGGACGAGGAAAAAGCCACCCGTGATCAGGTACAGGGCCTAAACTTTGGAACTGAAATCATAGACTTATCCAATGAATTTAATGTATCGGATACCTTTGAGGCCAAGCTTTCAAAGGATGCGGATCAGCTTGATCTAATCCTTGAACTTAAGGAACAACTGGACTTAGGAAACCTCCAGGCAAAGGAATGGCTGTCATTTGCAGTGAAGAGGTTGCTTACTGAAAGCGGAAGAAAAGTGGCCCGGGAGATACTCGCATCAGAACGTGATTCCTGGTGGTTCGATAAGAAGACAGACTGGTGGATCAACGGGTCTCAGAGTAACTTCTCAAAAACCATGGATAAACCCGAATGATTTTCCAGGGGGCAAAAATAAGCCCTTCCGAAAAAGGGCTTATTGCTGGGTAAGTATTTGATGTTATTGATGGTGCCGAAGGCGGGACTTGAACCCGCACGGGCTGTAACCCACTACCCCCTCAAGATAGCGTGTCTACCAAATTCCACCACTTCGGCAAGTGTTTCCTTTGCATCAATTCTTGTCCTGGGTTTCGCCGGTTTGTGCCGGTGCCGTACTTGTTTGAGCTGCCGGAACCCCTGAGGGTGTAACATCCTCCATGATGGAAGAGGTGGCTCCTCTCCCGAATAGAAAAGAAAGGCCGAGAGAAGTCAGCATAAATACCACAGCTACTATTGTAGTTACCTTGTGGAGAAAGGTCGTTGCTCCCGCGCTCCCGAAAACGGTCTGGCTGGACCCACCAAACGCTGCCCCCATACCAGCGCCCTTCCCCTTCTGGAGGAGTACAATCAAAATTAAAGCCACACATATACAAATATGAAGAACGATTATCACTGGTGTCATCTAAAAGCCTCTTTTCATGAACTGTACAATTTAAAACGTTGGATCATCGTTATATCAGACCATGCCAAGTTACACCCAACTACTCGACGAACGATATATAATACTTAATATGAATTTTTTTTGCAATAAAAAACTGATCCAATTACGCCTCTTTATAGCGCGCAATCTGAGCGAAGGAATTTCCCTTGAGGCTCGCACCACCCACAAGCGCCCCATCAATATCTGGTTCTGACATGAGATCGGCAATATTTTCAGGCTTTACACTGCCGCCGTAAAGAATCCGTACCTGAGCCGCAGTCCCTGTATTAAAGTTCTTCTCGATCCATTCCCGAATAAAACGGTGAACTTCCTCTGCCTGACCGGGGGTCGCAGTGCGGCCTGTTCCGATCGCCCATACGGGTTCATAGGCCAGGATTGTGGAAGGTCTCATCAATTCATCCGCCTTGAAATTATGTAATGACAGATCCAACTGTTCTTTAATAACCTCAAAGGTCTTCCCAGCCTCTTTTTGCTCAAGAGTCTCCCCAATACACACAATGGGAATCAAGCCCAAGAATGTTGAGGCCTTGACCTTAAGATCAATCTCTTCGCTCGTTTCTCTGAAAATAATTCGTCTTTCAGAGTGGCCTAAAATCACATGGGTGCATGTTGCCTCCTGAAGCATCCTTCCGGATATCTCCCCTGTGTAAGCCCCACTCGCTTCCCAGTGCATATTTTGCCCGGCTAAAAAGATCTTGGAATTTCCTATGGCTTCCCTGACATGAGCCAGATGAGTGAACGGGGGAGCCACTAAAACATCTACTCCCTCAAGGCCCCTGATCGCATCCGCTATAGTCTTAACGAGTTTGGCTGCGTCAGTAAGACCCAGGTTCATCTTCCAATTGCCTGCAATCATCGGTTTTCTTTCAAACATTTGTCAGTTTACCTAACCCGGATAAACCGGACTTGCTAATTATTGGCCATAAAAACACCCAAATCTACCATCCTGCTGGCATAACCAAACTCGTTATCATACCAGGCAAGGACCTTTACCATATCCCCAATGGCCATGGTGGAAGGCCCGTCTATGGTCGACGAAACAGCGGTGCCATTGAAATCAATGGAAACGAGGGGCTCTTCGCTAACGGCCAGGATCCCTTTGAGATAGGTTCCGGCAGCTTCTTTCATGGCATTGTTGATTTCCTCGGCCGTGACCGGTTTTTCCAACTGTGCAACAAGGTCTATAACCGACACATTAGGGGTGGGCACACGGATGGCCATTCCGTTTAATTTACCTTCCAATTGTGGAAGAACCAGGGCCACGGCCTTTGCCGCCCCGGTCGTGGTTGGTATCATGGAAAGCGCTGCGGCCCTTGCCCTCCTTAGATCCTTGTGCGGGAAATCCAGGATCCGCTGATCCCCGGTGTAAGAGTGGGTCGTTGTCATCAGTCCTTTTTTAATCCCAAAATGATCTAAGAGGACCTTGCAGGGAGGAGCAAGACAATTGGTTGTGCATGAGGCGTTTGAAACAATATGATGTTTCTTGGGATCGTAGTCGTGCTGGTTCACCCCCATAACCACCGTGAGATCAGGCCCCTTGGCTGGCGCTGAAATGATCACTTTCTTGGCCCCGGCAGCTAAATGCCCTGAAGCCTTCACCCTGTCTCTAAAAAGACCGGTGCACTCAAATACAGTTTCAATACCGAGATCACCCCAGGACAGATTAGCAGGTTCCCTTTCTGTGAATATCTCAATTTCTTTCCCGTTAACAATAAGGGAATTATCCGTACTTGAAATTTCGGCGTCAAGAACGCCATGCACCGAGTCATATTTTAACAGATGGGCTAAAGTTGCAGGGTCAGTGAGATCATTTATCGCCACAAATTCAATTGCGGGATTGTTTATCCCTGCCCTGAAAACCATCCTGCCGATTCTCCCAAAGCCGTTTATACCCACTTTTAAAGACATCTCTTACCTCCTCATAGTTATATCTTGTCTTGATGTTCCATTTAACACAGTTAATCGTGTTGATTGGCCGAGCTATCTGTCATGCCTTGAAAAACCAGCTTTTATAAAAAGTCACAAAATTCCTTAACTTTAGGCACTTAAAACTTTAGGCACTTTAGGCACTCAGAAGAGCAAGGACATTATGATGGCATCCTCATTTGTTTCTCTATAATAGCGAGGCCTGAACCCCACCTCCTTAAAACCTGCTTTCTCATACAGAGACCTCGCCACGAGGTTTGAGGGCCTAACCTCCAACCACGCCGTTTTAGCCCCTTCAGAGATCCCAACTTCAATCATTTTACACAAGAGCCGCTCCCCCAATCCCTTACCCCGCCACTCAGGATGAACGGCTACATTCATCAAATGGGTCTCATTAGCAAAGATCCAGAAGCAAATATATCCCTCTAATGCTCCATCAATTAGAAGCGCCCAGAAGTGAGAAATCGAACGATCAATCTCCGTTGAAAAAGAGTTTAAACTCCAGGGAGAAGGGAAAGAGTTTCTTTCAATCTCTAATATATCCCACTGAAATATCGGAAAATTTTCCCCAGTTACTTCTATAAGGGAACTCATGCGGTCTTCAGCAATTTTCCGGCTAAAGTGATGCTCTGTTTACCTGCCTGCTGGGCCTTTTCACCTAAATCGCTTAATGTCAGGCGATCGCGGTCTTTGGCAACGGAAATGACCATCGGGAGATTAACTCCTGTCAATACCTCAACCAGCTCTTCATCTAAGAAAGAAAGGCTTAAATTGGAAGGAGTACCGCCAAACATATCGGTAAGCACTAAGACCCCCTGCCCCTGGTCAAGGGCATTTATCTTCTCGGAAATCTCATTCAGTATTTCTTTACTCTCCGTTGTCTGGGTAATGGAAATAGAATCGGCTGCTTCCAGTTTTCCCAAAATAAGTTCAGCAGCATTGATAAATTCCTTTCCCAGGTCACAGTGAGAGATAATTAGCAATCCGATCATTTAAGACTCTCCGTCAGATTCAATAATCGTTTGGTAAAGCTCTTCTTTAGTCTGGGCATGCATCAGTTCTTTCCGAAAAGCGCTGTTTTTCAAAATTCTTGCTATCTTGGTCAGAACCTGCAGGTGTACACTCGAAGAATTCTCAGGGGCTAAAAGAAGGAAGAAGAGATAGGCAGGCTGCCCATCCATAGAGTCGAAATCGAGGCCCTCCTTACTCCTCCCAAATGATATAATAGGATGCCTAACACAGTTTAGCTTGCCGTGGGGAATAGCAACACCA
>JAOZQV010000021.1:13480-17611 GCA_029932035.1 Deltaproteobacteria bacterium
ACCAAGTTGCTCCCTCTCGACAAGGACCTTGACAATCAGTCCTTTGTCTATGCTTGGATCATGCGTAGAAATCGCTTCAGCTAATTCTCCCAAAACGCCCTTCTTATCCTTTGCTTTAAGCTCAGGCACAATATTTTCTATTTCTATAATGTCAGAAAGTTTCATGGCATAAACATGTTAATCAAATGGTGATGCCCCAGAAAAAACCCTTTTGCCGGCAATTGTAGGCAAATTTGCAGCCCGGAGGCCAGAACATGACTTTTTGTTCAGGGACCAATCAGCCCGGCATGATAAGTCCGAGATTGCCGTTAGCCAGGTTATAAATAACGTTAATTTCTCTTGATTTGGCATTTCTAAAGACCAGGAAGTCCTGTTTTAACAAGTTGAGCTGCATAGCGGCTTCTTCCGGATCCATCGGTTTGGCAACCATTTTTTCGACTTCAATTACTGGACCATCTTGAGCGGCATCAGTGGCGTCATTCACCTCATCGTTAACTGAATCCGCCTCACCCTTTGCATTTTCCTGCCGATGGTTTCTTATCTTGGAGATATGTTTCTTGACCCGGTTCTCAATCTTATCCATAACCTGGTCAATAGCCGAATACATATCCCCGGTCTCTTCGACTGCTTTTATCGGGGTTCCGTTTACTCTGAGAGACACGTCTGCTATATGTCGGAATTTTTCAACTGTCAATACAATATGGGCCTCTAAGGGAACGTCTATGTATTTTTTAATCTTAGACACCTTCTCTTCCGCGTATGCCCTTAGGCTCTCTATAGGCTCTGTGTGTCTGAATGTTACCGTAATATCCATAAAGCTTCCTCCATTACCTCGAATTTTTAGCGGGGTTTACTTCAACAACGGATCCTTGCGCTTTCTCGACGGTAGGATTGCCATTGACTCTCGATATTTAGCAACTGTACGACGAGCAACGTTAATGTTAAGTCGCTTCATCATTTTTTCAATCTCTTTGTCGCTGTAGGGCTTGGCCTTGTCTTCCTTTTTGATGATATTGCGAATCTGTTCTTTTACGCTTTCAGACGCAAGAGCCTCTCCGTCAAACCTCCTGATAGAACTGTTAAAAAAGAATTTAAGCTCAAAAAGACCTTGCGGGGTATAAACATATTTGTTTGTGGTTACCCTGCTGACAGTAGACTCGTGCATCTCTATGTCTTCAGCCACGTTACGAAGAACGAGGGGCTTGAGATGAGTGAGACCCTTATCAAAAAATTCTCTCTGAAACCGGACAATACTCTCTGTTACCCGAAATAAGGTCCTTTGACGCTGGTTGATACTCTTTATCAACCAGGCTGCGGATCTCAGTTTATCCTGAATGTAGGCATTTGTTTCCTCTGATAAGGATCCTTTATTCTGCAACAGTTTTTTATAATAACCATTTATCCTCAATTTGGGCAAGCCATCTTCATTTGCTATAATCTCATAATCATCACCCATGTTTACGACATAAATGTCGGGTGTTATATAAATGATCTCCTCATTCAAATAGAGTCTGCCGGGCCTTGGATCCAGCCCCTGAATAATGGATACAGCGGCGATCACATCCTGAACGGTAACCAAAAGACTATCCGCAATCCGGTCGTATCTCTTCTCTTCCAGATCCTTCAGGTGCTCCATAATCATTTTTTCTACTATGGTACCTTCAAGATTTTGAAATCTGGCCTGAATGAGCAGAGACTCCCTTGCGTCTCGGGCTGCCACCCCCACTGGATCAAAGGCCTGAATCAAACTGAGAGTTTCAATTATTTTTTTAAGGGGATATCCTGTAACCTGTGAGATTTCTTCCAAAGGGAAATCCAAATATCCATTTTCATCCAAATTCCCTATAATGTGGCTTCCAATCTCTTTTTGCACCTCATCCATACTGCTCATGTTGAGCTGCCAGATAAGGTGAGAGGAAAGATTCGTTTTGGTGTCGGTAATATTTTCAAATGACGGGGCGTCTCTTTCCTCGTAACGGGGCTCAGCCCAACCGGTATTATATTCTGTAAGATAGGTCTCCCAGTCTACATCATCGCGGGCCCGCTCCTCTACAGTCACTTCAGGGAGTGCAGGAGGAGGTTCTTCCGACGGTTCATCTTTTTTCTCATCTCTCCCCTCATCCTGCTCAGATTCCCCATCTGTACCCTCTTCCAGTACAGGATTTTCCTCCATCTCCTGTGAGACGGTTTCAAGGAGTTCCAGCCTTGAGAGTTGGAGAAGTTTAATGGCCTGCTGCAGCTGGGGGGTCATGACAAGCTGCTGGGCAAGGCTTAATGATTGTCTTAGCTCTAATGCCATAAAGAACTCATAGATTAAAGTCGTCACCGAGATAAACGCTCCGGGCAATTTTGCTCTTCACAATATTGTCCGGGGGCCCCTCTTCGATGATTTTGCCTTGGTTTATAATATAAGCCCTGTCACAGGCGCTTAATGTTTCTCTGACATTATGGTCAGAAATTATGATGCCAAGGCCCCGTTCTCGCAACTGTTTGATGATCTGCTGGATATCATTTATGGCAAGCGGGTCAATCCCTGCAAAGGGTTCATCTAAAAGCATAAATCTTGGATCTGTAATAAGTGCCCTGGTTATTTCCAGCCTCCGCCGCTCTCCTCCCGAAAGAGACATGGCCTTTTGTTTAGCCAAATGGTCAATGCCAAGTTCTGTCAAGGCTTGTTCGATGCGTGATTTTCTCTTATGGGCAGGGACATCCAAGACCTCTAAGATTGCAAGCAAGTTCTGCTCTACAGTTAGTTTTCTGAATACTGAGGGCTCTTGGGCGAGATAACTGATTCCCTTCCTGGCCCTGCGATACATCGGATCACTGGTGACATCTTTGCCATCTAAAAAGATCATCCCCTCATCAGGATGAGCAAGACCTACCATCATATAAAATGTGGTGGTCTTGCCTGCCCCGTTCGGACCAAGAAGACCGACAATCTCCTGTCGTTTAACCTCTATGTTTACCCGATCGACAACCCGCTTTCCGCTGTAGATCTTTACCAGGCCTTCTGCCTGGAGCATTTCATTCGCCACGGTCAAGACCCTGCCCCTTCTCTTGCCCGGGAAAGATGACGGCCTTCACTTTCTTATCTTGGAAGCTTTCTACAACACTCCGATCTTCTTTCAAAAAAAGCGTTATTCGATCCCCCTCAACGAAACTGTTTTTCTCCTTCACAACCGGGTTTCCTGTAAGGACCAATTTTTCATCTATCTGATAGTACACGGCCTTTTTCCCGGTTGCAACTCCACCCTCGGCCCGAACGATTTTAACGTCTCCTGTGGCAACTATCTTGTCTATTTTAGTGCCTGTTTCTCCAGACCCCTTCTTTTCAGGCGCCTCTTCATAATAGACCACTATTTTGTGACAGTATACAGCGAAATTCTCCATCTGAGCTTCTACATCACCTGTAAACGTCACCGTCTGTTTTTTATTATCTGCTTCCAAGGTAGTGGAATTTATGACTATCGGTTTTGCCGCATCCTTTTTAGCCCGGGTTTCCGAGCTTGCAGATTGTGCAGGATACGACCACATAGTCAGCGATAACAGGGTGGCAAAAAATAGCAATAAAGCATGTCTCAGGTCTCTCATCGGGTTACAGACTCCTCATTTATTATGGTGGTAACGTCTGATAATATTTTAATCTTTTCCTTTGCCATATCTGCAAAAAGACCCTTCCCTTTTACGTTAAAGAACGGGCCTACTATCTTGACAGGTTTTTCTGTTGTTAAAGTCCCTATCTTTTCGTTTATCAGCGCATAATCCGTAAAGATCTTATATTTGTCGCCGTAAAACCCTTCCAAATTTCCCCATAGCTCGATTTTTCCGGAATCTTTAAAGTAATTTCCTCTTTTCCCGCTGAGTTTAAACCAGGGCTCTCCCTCGGGTTCGATCCTCAATTTAAAATCGTAAAACCGAATAGTCTTCATATCTTTGGAAAACCGGACCTCTTCGGCATCAAGAACCCATTGTATCTTTTCATCAGGATCATCCTGGCTATAGTGGACATCCTTGAGCTCAAGTCCCTCGCCTGATACAATATTTTTCAAGAGAGCAGTCGTCTTTAGAAGTTCTTTACCCGATTTTGCAAGGTAAAAACCAACGAGAATCAGCAACGCCCCTAATCCTAAA
>JAOZQV010000296.1 GCA_029932035.1 Deltaproteobacteria bacterium
GGCTCACCCCTGCCAGATCAGCGGCAGAATAGGCGCACCAGTTGCACGCAAATGTAACTATTTTTGGACTGAACTCTTGAGACATGATCCCCCCGTAATTGAATATTGACTATTGACTATTGAATATTTGAAAAACAGGTATTAATCAACTTCAATAGTCTTTTATCATCACTCCTCAGAATATAGATTTAAAAAAAGATCAAGATACTGACTATTGATGATTTGAAGGAAACAATTTTCAATAGTCAATAGTCAATTCAAAGCCGCTTCCACCATGGCCAAGACTTCCTGATCGTCGAAGTGGAAGATAGAAGCCGCCCCTGTGGGGCAGGCGACAGCGCAAGCCCCGCACCCCTTACAGAGAGCCTCCTGAACGTAGGCCACGCTTTTGTCATCTTCCTTTTCAACAAGCCCGACGGCATTGTAGGGGCAGGCCTCAACACATTTGCCGCAGCCTCTGCACATGATCTCGTTCACGTGAGAGACCACTCCCTCGACAGTCAGGTGTTCTTTTGAAAGGACCACAGAAGCCCTTGATGCAGCAGCCTTTGCCTGGGCGATGCTCTCTTCAATCGGCTTTGGGTAGTGGGCAATGCCCGCCAAAAAGATTCCCTCTGTAGCGAATTCAACCGGTCTCAGCTTGGCGTGGGCCTCCATGAAAAACCCGTCCTCGTTAAGTGAAAGCTTAAACATCTGGGCCAGGGCTGCGTTATCTCGCGGCACAATGGCCGAGGCTAATACAACAAGATCAGCGGTGATCAGGATATCGAGGTCTAAGATGTGGTCCTTAATGGTTACGGAGATGGTGTCACTCCCTTTTTCCAGGGCAGGTTTTTGTTCAAGGCTGTACCGGATAAAAACAACACCGCGGTTACGGGCCTCCCTGTAAAGGGCTTCCCTCTGGCCATATGTGCGGATATCCCGATAGAGGACATAAATGTCCATTTCCGGGTTCATCTCTTTCAATTTCAGGGCGGATTTCATGGTGTGAGTGCAACACACTTTAGAACAATAAGGTCTGTCAGGTTCCCTTGACCCAACACACTGGATAAAGACGGCGGTCTTTGCCTTGGCGACCTCCTTATCTCCGCCCTTTATGGCCTCATCCAATTCTAAGTGTGTAAGGACCCTTTTGTCTTCACCATAAAGGTATTCAGAGGGCTTATATTCTTCAGCCCCTATGGCCATGACCACCGCGCCATGTTCCAAGGACACGTCTGAGCCGTTTTGGGAAATAGTGGTTTCAAAATTCCCTACAAATCCTTTGGCCTCCTTGATGCCGGATCCGGTGTAGACCTCTATCAGAGAGTTCTCTGTCACATTCTCTACCATCTCCTGGAGCTTGATGGCGATATCTTCTCCCTGCCAGGTATCAAGGAGTTTCAGGGCATTTCCGCCTAATTCATTTGACTGTTCAACGAGGTAGGTGTGATACCCCTGGTCTGCCAGACCAAGGGCTGCCGTCATACCTGTTATGCCACCCCCTATCACAAGGGCCTTATTATCCACTGAAATGGTTGGCTGGGGGAGTGGCTGTATCAACTGGGCTCTGGCAACCGACATGCGCACCAGATCCATTGATTTTTCAGTTGCCTTTTCCTTTTCCTTGCTATGGACCCAAGAGCATTGGTTTCGGATATTGGCCATTTCGAACAGGTACTTATTCAGGCCCGCATCCCTGAGGGTCTCCTGGAATAACTCTTCATGGGTCCTCGGTGTACAGGCCGCAACAACAACCCGGTTTAACCCCTCTCGTTCAATGACTTCTTTCATCTTATCCTGGGTGTCCTGGGAGCAGGTAAACAGATTCTCTTCCACATAGGTCACACCGGGGAGGCTCCGGGCATATTCGGCAACCCCGGGGACATCGACAATCCCCCCGATATTGGTGCCGCAGTTACAGACAAAGACGCCGATGCGGGGCTCCTCAAAGGCGACGTCTTTTTCTTCAGCGTATATCCTCTCTTTCACCAGCGTACCCCTGGCAGCCGAGAGGTCTCCCTTTGCATCACAGGCCGCAGCGCTCGCTTCCATTACGGAGTATGGGATGTCTTTCGGCTCCTGAAAAGCGCCGCACACATAAATTCCCTCACGGGATGTTTCAACAGGGCTGAAGTTCGCGGTTTGAACAAAGTGATCCTGATCTAATTCGATGTCCAGCCGTTCTGCCATTTCCACAAGGGATTTAGGGGTTTCCATGCCCACCGATAACACGACCATGTCAAATGTCTCAACTCGCAGCTCGCCCTTTTCGTCGGAATACTGGAGAATCAGATCGAGGGTGTCGGGGTCCTCGTCAATGGTGTGAATCCTGGAGCGAATGAATCTTACCCCTTGCTCGTCCCTGGCCCGATCGTAGTACCTCTCAAAATCCTTTCCATAGGTCCTCATATCCATAAAGAATATGGCCACGTCCAGATCATGCTCTGCATGCTCCTTGGCAATTACGGCCTCTTTAATGGCATACATACAACAGACAGAGGAGCAATAAGAGTGGTCGCACTGGTTGATGTCCCTGGATCCTACGCATTGCAGAAAGGCGATCCTTTTGGGTTCATTCTTGTCCGATGGTCTTGATAAATGGCCTTGGAACGGGCCTGTCGCGCTGAGTATGCGCTCAAACTCCATGCTGGTGATTACATTCGAATAAGTCGCATGCTGATAGGTATCGAATTTGTTAGGGTCAAAGGCCTCAAATCCAGGGGCGAATATTACGGAGCCCACATCAATGGATACGGTTTCTTCCTGCTCCGCGTGTGTTTCAAAGGTGATAGCCTCGGCCTTACATGCCTTAACGCATTCATAACACTCGCAGCACCCACCGCAATTGAGACACCTGGCCGCCTCGGCCTGGGCCGTTTCTTCATCAACAAGTAGACTTACCTCTTTAAACCCTGAAAGCCTTTCATCCACCGGCAGAGTGGGAACCTTCATCCGGTGCAAGGTGGGTTCATCATCAGGAATTTCCAACCAGTTGGTCCCTACGGGCGGCTCTTCCTGCCATTCTGTGGGGAGCTCTTCCCCTTGTAGATACTTATTAATGTATCTCGCTGCCCGTTTTCCCGCATCAATCGCTTCAATTACCGTGGCAGGGCCTGTAATTACATCGCCGCCGGCAAAAATCCCCCCTACATTGGTTTGCAGGGTCTCGGGATTAACTGTCAGGAGGTTCCACTTGGACACTCCCAGTCCCGAATTCTCCCCTATGAAGCCCAGGTCCGGTTCCTGTCCGATGGCCGGAATGATATGTTCAGCTTCAATAAAAAATTCGGATCCTTCAATCGGGACAGGTTTTCTCCTGCCCGTGGTATCGGGATCGGTGAGACGGGTGCGAATGCATTCGATGCCCGTGACCTTGCCATTCTCTTCCGAGATCTTCAGAGGCGCCACCAAGTAATGGATCTTTACCCCTTCATTTTGAGCCTCCTCGACCTCCTCGGGTTCTGCCAACATCTCTGTCAGGGATCGGCGATAAATAATGTGGGATTCGTCAGCTCCCAATCTGAGAGCGACTCGCGCGCCGTCCAGGGCGGAATGGCCGCCACCGATAATTATGGCGCTTCCCTTTAGCTTTTTCAGTTTCCCGAGATGGACGTCCCTCAGAAAAGAGGTGACATCATAAACACCTTCTGCCTCCTCGCCTTGAATCCGAAGTTTCAGACCCTTCCAGGCCCCGGCGCCCAAAAAGATAGCCTTGGCGCCATGTTTTTGAAGCTCCTCGATGGTGATATCTTTCCCGATTGCAGTGTTGGTATGGATCTCGATGCCGTATCGTTTCAGGTTTTCTATCTCTCTATCGATTACAGACCGGGGCAGGCGGTGTTCGGGGATGCCGTATCGCATCATGCCGCCGGTCTCGGGCATGGCCTCATACACGCTGACTTTGTAGCCTTCAAGCGCGAGAAAATACGCTGCGGACAGGCCTGCAGGCCCTGAGCCCACAATGGCCACCTTCTCATCCCTTGGTTCTATTTCCGGCGCCGGGATTTCATTGAGGTCCGTATGATCGGCTGCTATCCTCTTAAGTTCCCGGATAGAAATGGCCTCATCCACTTCAAGACGTCGGCAGCTCCTTTCGCAGGGATGTGGACAGACACGACCTAAGATTCCGGGAAGCGGCAGGTCCCGCATGATAATTTCAGTGGCTTCCTTGTACTTGCCCACCTTCACCATCTGTACATAGCCGTGCACATTCAGGTTGGCCGGGCAGGCAAGTCTGCACGGGGCTTTGTCGAGTTTTTCTATGGCAAATGCGCCAGGAATGGCTTGGGCGTAAGTCTTGTATGTGGCCTTACGCTCTGCCAATTTCACATCGTATTCGCTGGGCCTGACTACGGGACAGACCTCTGAACAATCCCCACAGGCAGTACAGGCATCGGGATCAATAAAGCGGGGAGTTTTCAGCAGAGTTACGCTGAAGTTCCCTTTTTCACCTTCAATGGTTTCAATATTGGAACATGTGTGGAGTTGTATGTTGATATGCCGGCCGACCTCGACCAGTTTAGGAGAGATAATTCACATGGCACAATCATTAGTGGGAAAAGTCTTGTCTAATTGAGCCATGACCCCGCCAATGGCCGGGGTTTTTTCCACAAGGTGGACGAAAAAGCCGGAATCCGCTAAATCGAGTGAAGCCTGCATCCCGGCGATACCGCCGCCGACAACCATCACAGAGCCCTGGACGTTTTGGCCTTGTTTTGCCTTCATTCTTAACTCCTAAAAATAATGAAACCCGGTTGTTTTATTCTTGCATTGTAATAAATGAACGTGAAAGATGTCACAAGCTGGGTTTATATAGAAAAACCCGGTTTTTTGTCAAGAGATATTTCTGTCCTTAATCTCCTTGTGCGCAGCTTGCACATTTTTTTGTGATGTAATTGTCCTGTTTTATTTGGCACCT
>JAOZQV010000297.1 GCA_029932035.1 Deltaproteobacteria bacterium
TCAGAAACAGCTTCCACCGCACCTTGAACCACCATTTCCGGAGCATGATCCCCTCCCATGGCGTCCACGGCCACATTCATATTATTCCTCTTCTGTCTCGATTATAGTCCTGCCTCTGTAAGTCCCGCACTCGGGACATATATGATGAGGCAAAACAGGTTCGTGACACTGCGGGCAGGTGGCAGTTTTGGACATCTGGATAGCGTCGTGGGCACGCCTCGATCCCCGTTTGGACTTGGATTTTTTCTTTTTAGGTACAGCCATAATGTTTAATTCACTCCGTTTCGCCCTACAACCGAAATTGAATTATCTTTATCTCGGTGAGTGGCCTGATAGATCGGTTTTTGGTCTTTTGCGTTTTGTATAAAAATCCGGATCCAGAGGACCCGGCTTTGGTTAACCCCAGCTCAATCCATATCCAGTTCTTTCAGTTTTAAAAAAGCAGGGTGACCATTCTTTTCCGGACAACCACACTTCCCTCTGTTCAGGTTTGTTCCGCATATGGGACACAGCCCATTGCACCCCTCACCACACAGAAATTTGATCGGCAAAGAAAGGTAGATTTGTTCTATGACAATATCATCTATGTCAATCTCATCGCCCGTGATAAATCTTACTGCCATATCCTCTTCACAGAGTTCAATTTCCCTTTGGTCCGGATCCTGCGGAGAAGAGGACAAAAAAAGCCTGAATTCAGGTCGCAATTCATGGGAGTACAAATCCAGGCACCTGTCACACCTAAGCCTGATCCCCCCGGACAAACGACCTTCTACCACAAAGTTACTCTCTTCCTTAGAAATGGTCATTTGCACATTCAGAGGGCCTTCTAAGCCCAGAATCTGATCGTTTGCATCCCTATCCCCCCACAAATCTGAATCAAATTCAAAATCGAAATGGCGGGGACCGCGCAAGAGCGCTTTTATGCTGATGATCATTATAATCTATACATCTAAAAGCAAAATTTGTGAGTATATAAAAAATTGCTGTTTTGTCAATATATTTATGCGTTTTCTGGGATTACCTCTTGGTAGAAGATTCTCGCTTTATTGCTGCTATATTCTAATTTTCCCTTTTTTTCTTGACACTTATGGCTCTTTTTTGCTATTCTTGGATGAAATATCATATTCATTTTGATTTATTTATCCAAGATGGCGGCACGAGTTAGAGGCTAATCTACCTATGTGGAAATACAGAGAACAACTTAGTTATTATGAAAAGCTGAGACGATCAATCTACGAAATATTGCGAGATTCACTTGAACGGCGGCTAATGAAGGTCTCTCTCATAGATTCGTTCAACAATTATCAAGAAAAAGGGGTTGAATATATTTTCGTCGACAAGAGCGAACTTAAACCAAAATCGAAAAAAATGGAAAAGGAATCAGAATTTTTCAACACCTTTCTCGTCATCATCTGCGAGGGAATACTCAGCAGTGAATTGAAAAATTATATCCGGTTTTTCCCCGAAAACAGTGTGATCAAAAAAAACCTTCAATACTTACCCAGTTTTTCCTTATACAAGCGCTTCCATCAAAACCTTCGTCATTTTGATAGCCCGGGATTCCTCGATTTTATCGAGGATTTGTCAGATATTGATTATTCCCTGCTCATACAACAAGACCCGAGTGTCAAGAAAAAAAACAGATACTCCCTCACCCATTTTCACGTAAAAATCGACTGGCCTATTGCTGATGCAGCCCAAGATTTGGCAAAAGGGCTTAGATATATCCAGCACAATTTATATGAAAACGGAGACAGGGCGGCGAGTATCCTCCAGCATAAACTCTTTGAGTACTACGGTTGCCACCATACTGTTGGAGGAAGACGCACAGCCGGACTTATTGCCGCCCAGCTTTTGAAGAAATCGGGTTTTATTTCCACTGTGTTTGTCTCAAGCTCAGAGTCGCGGATAATGTACAGATATTCTGAACGAGGCGTGTCCAAATTTTTCCTGATACAGCTTAATAATAAACAGATCACCGCATTAGCAAAGAGCTACGATCTCACCCCTGATTTTCTCAGAGACCACTATCTGTTTCCGGGAAAGGGGCACTACTTGGGTATCTTAGAAGCGGCCTATGACCATACGGCCCATTCGAGACCACCGAATGATGGGAAGCTAAGGAAGGTCAGAGCTGCGTATAATTGGCTCAGTCTAAGAGATGAGCTTCTCCACCCCACGCTGGATTCCTCTCATGTAACCCCAATTCGCTTCAACTGGGTTTACTCCGTAGATGATTGATCGATTTATATTTATTGACGAAACAACTGCCACATTTGAAATTTATTTTTAGATTCATACTCTTAATCGTACTCTTAATCATAATCGTTTTGAGTAAGATTACGATTATGATTAAGATTATGAAACAGTTATTTCATTCAGGCACATTAACACTTAATGAGGTTTAATATATGTCAAATGAAATGATAGTGACCCGCTTTCCACCCAGCCCCACAGGATATCTTCATATCGGTGGCGCAAGGACAGCCCTATTTAACTGGCTTTTCTCAAAACAGCAGGGCGGAAAATTTATCTTACGCATTGAAGATACAGATGAACAAAGATCAACAGATGACGCCACAGCCGCTATCCTCGAATCAATGGAGTGGCTTGGCCTCTCCTGGGATGAAGGTCCCTATTTCCAATCCCGGAGATACGATATTTATAATGAGGTCATTGATCGTCTTATAGCCGATGGTCAGGCATATCATTGCCACTGTTCCCCGGAAGATTTAGAGCGGCAGCGGCAAAATGCGAGAAGCAAGGGGCTCAAGCCCAAATATGACGGTACTTGCCGGGACCTGGGCCTCGACCCGGCCCCGGGTTCGGTCGTCAGACTCAAGATCCCGCTGTCAGGGATAACGCAATTTATCGACCTGGTAAAAGGCCCTATCCGTTTTGACAACGAAGAATTAGACGATCTTATTATCAGGCGGTCAAATGGCAGCCCCACCTACCACCTTGCCGTGGTCGCCGATGATATCAGTCTTGGCATGACACATGTCATCAGAGGAGATGACCATGTCAATAATACGCCGAGACAGATATTGATTTACAAGGCCCTGGGAGAACCGATCCCTAAATATGCTCACCTACCCATGATTCTCGGCCCTGACAAGACAAGGCTTAGCAAACGACACGGCGCCATGTCGGTACTGGCCTACCGGGATATGGGTTATCTGCCCCATGCCCTGCTCAATGCCTTAGCCAGGCTTGGATGGTCTTACGGAGACCAGGAAAAGTTTTCCATGGAAGAGATGATAGCAAAGTTTTCTTTAGAGAGTGTGGGGAAGGCCGCCGGGGTATTTAACGCGGAAAAGCTTTTGGATCTTAATGCATGGTATATCCGTGAATCCTCTGATGAATTCCTCGCTGAGCAATTGACACCTTTTCTCGAAACCCAGGGGTTCACAAACTTGGACGCTGGAAAAGTGAGAGAAGTGGTATCCATATTGAAGGTCCGAAGCAAAACCCTTGTTGAGATGGCTGAGGGAGCACATTTCTGTCTTGCCGAAGAGATTACCTACGAGAAAAAAGGAGATGACAAGTTTTTAAAACCGGGTGTTTTGGAACTGTTTGAAGATCTGAATAACAGACTTGCGGCAATGCCTGAATTCAATCAGGAATCCATTGAAAAATTATTTATCGATTTCTTGGAGCAAAAGGAGATCAAGCTGAGAAAACTGGCCCAACCGCTCAGGGTTGCCCTGACAGGCAAGACCGCCAGCCCAGGGATATTTGAGGTAATGGAGATCCTGGGCAAAGAGAAAGTTGTTGAAAGGATTAGAAAGGCCGCCGCCCATATCAAAAACAAGAAGCAAGACGCGTAAAGCATGGGGGCGGACGAATTTAACATGTAGCCTTCAGAAAAGATTTCCCCCGTCCGTTAATGGCCGGAGATGAAAATTTGGTGACGCCATCAGTTTTGTGGCAGAGAACGGTGGGGTTTATATAATGAGCTCGTATGTCAACATGGTAATAAATTGAGGTAACATGTTGCTATCACCTGTTTTATTGTTATAAAATGGCTGAGCTTCATAGCAGATCTCTGGAATTTTGGCTTATACTGAATCCTCTGTGATATCCAGATGAAGCGGCAAGCAGTTTGTCCATTAGTTCCAAAATGGATTACGCCTTTCTTTCTTGACAATGACACTAATAGTGGTATCATATAATTCATGGCGAACATCGACAAAATATTGGAGAAGATGCGGTTAAGCCCTTCTAATGTAAAATTTGGAGATGCATGCAAAGTCTGTGAGCATTATTTTGGTGAGCCAAGACAAAAAGGCACAAGCCACAGGATATATAAGGTAAGTTGGATTTACCCCCCGCTGATAAATATCCAAAATTTCAAAGGTAAGGCCAAAGACTATCAGGTAAGACAAGTCTTGGACGCCGTTGATAAATTGGAGGAAGAGAAATGACATTAAAGAATGATAGATACGCTTATCGAGTAATATGGTCAGCTAATGACGACGAGTATTTGGGCCTCTGCGCGGAGTTCCCAAGTTTGAGTTGGCTGGCTGGAACGCCGGAGGCGGCACTGAAAGGTATCCGCAGGGTTGTTGCGGAGGGTATCAAAATTATGGAGGCCGATGGCGAGTCGATCCCGGTGCCTTTATCCAATAGAAAATACAGTGGCAAATTTTCTGTGCGAATTCCTCCTGAAATCCATAGGCATTTAGCAATCCAGGCTGCTGAAGAGGGCGTAAGCCTAAACCGGTTTATCAGTGCAAAACTGACCAGATAAGAACGCAAACCCCGCAACATCCCACACCTACGAAAGATGTTAAAAGCACTCCACCAACCGATTTTTATGGATCTATCTTAGTGATATCAAAGCTTTTTTTGGCATTGAAAAGTTAAGTTTTA
>JAOZQV010000298.1 GCA_029932035.1 Deltaproteobacteria bacterium
TTCTCCCCCCCCTTTTCGTTATTTGATGAATCCTCCCCATCCTTTTTTACAAAGGCGATCCTGTCACCCTGGAGATCATAGGCCCGTTCAATCATCTCCTCAGGAGAATGGAAGAGGTCTCTTTCAGACAGCTTCAAAAGCTCCATCAGTCTCTTGATTGCCTGATCGTTCTCCTCAATAGAACCGTCATCCAAAATATGTCTTATTCTCATCTCTTCAGCGCGGAGGTACCTGCAAACCAGTATGGTCCTGTGACACATAACAGGATCTTTTTCCGAACACATCAGGGCGATACGATAGGACTTCATCCCCTGCCGCACTCTTCCCAAGCCTTCCTGAAAAAGCCCTGTTTGCGAAAGACGATTATAATCGACTTTACCCTTAATATAACAAGCCGGATCATCACTCCTCGGGCCTAACTCTTTTCCTAAAAAAACATAAGCGATCCCCTGTCTCTTCAGCTCCGTTTGCAGGGTTTCACGATTGAACTGCGGATTAAACCTGCTGTAGGGATCGGACCGGACATCACAGACCGCCGTGATCTCGTGCATCCGTAGTAGATCCACAAATCTTTTGTTTGTGTGGGTCGAATGTCCGATTGTAAGTAATTCCCTCACTCTTATCTCCATTGGGGGCTTGGTGTTCAAATTTCAGGTCTTGTTTGATGGGACGCAGATTTATAGGATCTACAGGATTTTTTGGTATCCTTCGCTCAAGCCAAAAAATAGTTTACACTTTTTTGTGATAAAATCCTTACGGATTAACTCCAAAAGTTCCCGCCCAAGGAATTTAGGCGTAAGCCTTTTATTGTCTTTTTGAGAAAAAGATAATCCCCGCCACTAATTTGTAGCAGTAACCCTCGTACGGCTCTCCGATGCTGACAGTAAAATAAACAGCTTTCTTATTCATAGGATATTGGCCTGTCTCTTTACGGAAATACCTGTTTTCGAGCACGGGGTCTGTAACAGGCAGCCAGTATTCCTCTCCGGCGAAACGGAACCTTGCGCGTATCCGTTTTAGAAGATTTGGGCCTTCTTCGACTGTGATAGAAACCTTGTCAGGTTTGATAAAGAGAAGCGATGACCGGACATTTTCCTTTACAGTATCTTCAGGTATCCTGTCATTCAGTCCGTTCCTGCTGTGATATCCGTTTATCCACAAAGAATCCACCTGGTCGCATAGTCTTGGCAGAACCGGAAGGGGGAGTTGTTGCTTCTTGATCCATAGGCCTTTATCCACAGTATAGTTTTCCGTTTGATAGGAATGGGGGTCGTGCCCTGAGAGCGGGATGGCAATTACATCTAACAATTCAGGGGGTTTTCCATTTTCGCAACTTGTCTCTTTTATGGAGAGCTCACCGGTTTCACAATTACTCACCGGTCTTACCCACCTGCCGATTTGATCTCCGAGTAGTTCCTTTCCTGCCACACAGCGGCCCGAGTACTTCCGTGAATTCGCTAAGCATACGATCTCTTTAACAAAAGGTCTATGGCTGGCAGGGCCCATATCCACATCTCCTGTAAGGCCTCTTCTGCCTATATAATAGAGTCGAAGGATTTTCAGCTCTTCATAATCCACCTCACCACCGAGTGAATCAAAAACAGGCTTCAAACGCTCCGTTCCGAACTCATCAAACCTGTCGAAAATAAATCGCTTATCTTCTGGAGAAACCGTCGAAAGAGAGATCATTTCATCTGATTTAATGATACTGTTTCCATCCTGGAAATACCTGTACAGGTGGTCTAAAATCGTAGCCCTCTTTATACTGAAATCCTCCATTATCCTGCTGAAGGATTGGCCAGAATTGAAACCCTCCCCAATGATTTCATGCCTCTTTTTGGCTATTGATGGGGGTCTTTTTTTCTTATCCCTCCTGGCACTCTTTATGCGCTCATCAATGTGACGAAGGCTGCAATATTCCCGGATGATAGGCAAGAAAACGGAACTGTACTTCTCCTGCTTTACCGTTCCAACGCCGTGAATATCTAAGAGACACCCGTCACTCTGCGGAAAATAGGTCGCCATTTCAATTAGACTCTTATCAGAGAAGACGACATAAGGGGGCACCCCGGACATATCAGCCAATCGCTTGCGCTCCTTTCGAAGGATTTCAAATAGATCCCGATCGTAATCCAGATTGGCGTCTTTTTCCGGGCTTCGATCAACCTTCTCTTCATACAGCAGGCCAAAGACTTCTTCTTCTCCCTTGAGAACTCCCCATGCCTTGGCCGTGAGGCTCAGGCCTCCAAATTCCATGTCCTGGGCCATAAGCCCTTTCTGGATAAACTGTCTCGACAGATGGAACCATTGTTTTTTTGAGAATTCCTTGCCAATCCCATAGGTTGAAAGACGCTGATGCCCGAACTTCAGCACCTTCTTTGCCTGTGATCCGCGTAACACGTCAATAATGTGACCTGCCCCAAACCGCTCACCGGTCCGCTTTGCGCAAGACAGAAATTTTTGTGCGGCAATAGTGATATTTTTCAGATCCTTTTCTCTTGTCAGGCAGTTGTCGCACATATTGCAATTTTTTCCGGGATACTCTTCCCCAAAATAGTGCAGAAGGGGAATGCGGCGACAGGCTTCAGTTTCTAAAAACCCTATTAGTGCATTGAGATGAATATTTGCCACCCGCTGCTCATGGGCCTCTTTCTGATTGATGAAATGCTTAATCTTCTGGATATCCCCGTAGCTAAACAGCAACAGGCACTCTGCCGGGAGACTATCCCGCCCTGCCCTGCCGATTTCCTGGTAATAGCCTTCGATGTTTTTGGGCATATCATAATGAACAACAAAGCGGACATTCGGTTTGTCAATCCCCATGCCAAAGGCGATGGTCGCAACGATAATCTGCACGTCATCCTTGATGAATAGCTCCTGGCTTTGGTTCCGATCCCTGTCAGACATACCGGCATGATAGGGCCTGACAGAAAATCCCCTCGTTTCAAGTGCCCCATAAAGAGCATCCACCTGCCGTCGTGAGAAGCAGTAAATAATACCTGATTGATTCGGGAACCCTTCAATAAAGTGAACGGTTTGGTCAAAGGGATCGTGTTTGAAGACAACCCGGATAAGGAGATTTTCCCTGTCAAAGCTGGCCAGGAATTCGTCTGCGGCCTTGAACCGGAGACTATTTTTGATGTCTTCCCTCACCCTAAGCGTTGCTGTGGCAGTCAGTGCAATGCATACAGCATTGGGAAAACGCTCTCTGACCTCAATTAATTGGCGATATTCCGGGCGGAAATCGTGGCCCCACTCTGAAATACAGTGGGCTTCATCAATGGTGAGGCAGTCTATGGTCAGCGAGGAGAGCAGGGTCTGCATATTCGGTCTTAACAGGGCCTCCGGCGCCATGTATAGCAGTTTAATTTCTCCATGCTTTACCTTTTCCACATTACGCCGGTATTGCTCAAGGGTTAACGAGCTGTTCAAAACCGCGGCAGGAACGCCCATTTGGATTAACTGTTCAACTTGATCCTTCATCAACGATATCAATGGAGAAACAACAATGGTCAATCCCGGAAAAATCAAGGCGGGTATCTGGTAACACAGAGACTTCCCGCCGCCCGTCGGCATGATGATAAGACAATCCTTCTTCCCCAGGACGCTTTCAATAATCTCCGCCTGAAGCGGCCTGAATTCATCAAATCCGAATACGCTCTTGAGAATTTCTCTTGACCTGTTCATTAGTCCCTTAGTAATAAAATCCTGCGCTAAACGTGCAGGAAATTTCAGAATTAGATCAAAATCTACAAAATGTGGTTCTTTACCATTTCCGGAAAAAGTCTGTGTAAAGGATAATCAGTAATATTACTGAAACAATCTTATTTTTTCAAGTTAAAGTAAGAAAAAGAGGCTTAGAGGTCTGAAGGAAGGATTCTTTTCCGGAACATTCGAAGATATGAACAAAAGCCGCCTTGAAGCAGGAAAGATCTGCAATATGAAAACGTGTTTTATGGCGCCTATGGGAAACCTTACCTCGGATAGCCCTAACTCCACGGGTCGATCCAAGGCAGGCAGTTCGATTGTTGAGGATCGGAGAATTCAAGTGTGTGGAATCCCCCCCCCTCTGAGTATCTCCTTTAACTGCGGATAAATTCCCATGCCTTGTCTATATCCGCCACATTAAAGTATTTCTCAATCAGCTACATTTACTGACACTTCATCATAGTACAAGTAATCAAAACTCAATAAACCATCCATACTCATGTCAATGCCAAAATAGAACGTATAGGTTCCAGGAGTCATTCCTGAACAGCTCAAAACATCCATAGAACCAAAACTAAACAGCGGCCCCTGATAGGTGATCAACGTTCCCGGCAAAAATGACCAGCTTCCCCCGAGAACATCATAGTATTGCCAGCCGTCAGGTCCGTTTTCTACCACCCACCAGTCGGCGTCCTGGTTTGAATAGTTGCCGTCATTAAGCGACACGGAAACCACCAGCGAATCATTTGAACCAATGCTGACAAGCCCATCTGAACCATTGGCTTTGATATCAGGCACGGGAGGGCTCAGGATATCGGCGGGACATGGGTTGCCGAGATATTCCCAAATGTATGACGTTAATGTGATTGGGCCGCCATAAAGTCCCACGCCATCCGAACAAAAACCCCTCTTGCCGTTCACACCATGGGCGGCATATGCAGAGATTTTGGATTTAAGACTATGCTCGTTGGACCAGGGCCACAGGGGTTCGTCGGTAAGAATATTCCATCCGTCATCTCCATAAAGAGAGCCCTGGGTACCGATACGATACACAATCTGCGGTCCCACCTGGCCGCCGGACTGGCCCAGTGTTTTTAGCTTCGTCCCCATGCCGCGCATCCTTCCACAAGGCAGTACTTGGAGTTATAAAAC
>JAOZQV010000299.1 GCA_029932035.1 Deltaproteobacteria bacterium
CTTGATGGCCTGATATAGAGCGAGCGTAGCGTTTTTGGGCCGAAGATTTATGCAACGTTAGGGTGTAGTAAAATCAACCACTTAACGAGGCCTGGCTGAAGTTTCCGGCACATGGTACAGTCTCGCCAGCACACGTGGTGAAATACCGAGGCAGCAACCCGCTACAATGACCTGGTTGATCAGGGTGGCGCGAAGGAGCCCGCGCGTTTGCCATCGCCTGCCGGAAGTCACCGCATGGAGGGGCGCAATCCCGATACGTCCCTGCTTTCTTATCCGGTGCATTAAAAATAGATCCTCGGCAATCGACACCTCCGGAAAGCCCCCAACTCTCTCAAATACCGCCCTCCGGAAAAAGAGACCCTGATCGCCATAGGGAAGTTTGAGGTATCGGGAGCGGATATTTGTCGCAAGTTCAATTGGTTTCATGAGCGGATGATCGAGATCGGTTTTAAACCGGAAAGCGCCAGCTATGGTTTCAGGATCCATCAGGCCGTCGAAGATATGGTTGATATAGCCTTGTGGCAAACGTGTATCAGCGTGGAGAAATAGAAGCACCTTGCCACGGGCCACTGAGGCGCCGCAATTTTGCTGCACTGCACGACCACGGGAGCTCTTCTCGACTCGCGCTCCCGCACGAATAGCCTGGGCAACTGTATCATCGTTACTTCCCCCATCTACAACGATAACCTCTGCATCCCTGTTACGCGCGCTGTTAATGGACTTTTCAATGTTTAGAGCTTCATCCAAGGCTGGAATGATAACTGACACATAAGGCCCTTTCTCTGTCCAATCAGGCAGCCATTCTCTCAGCTCTTCCTCAGTATCGATATCCGTGAGATAATCAAGTTCTTTGACCCTTAAACCCTGTCCACTTGCCAGGGCCAAGGTTTGGCCAAGCACAACCCTGGTGCCCCATTTGATTCCCTCGAAGAGACGGGCAGGGCGATTCAATCCAATAAGCCAGTACCCGCCATCTCTGCTCGGCCCGATAACAATATCGTTTTCGTTGAGGGCGTCAAATGCCTGTTTGAGATGATCGGCCCTCAGTTCAGGGATATCCGTGCCAATGAGAACCGCACGCCTGCACCCCCTCTGAAATGCGGCAAGAAATGCGGCGTACATGCGTGTACCGAGATCTCCCGGCGCCTGACGGGACAGAGAGAGGTCTGGGCCAAGCCAGCATCGCATTTTCTGTTCGCTGCCGCCTTCAAAACAGACCTCCACATTGACCCCTCGTCCTGACGCAAATGCCTCGGCAGTCTCCACAATGTTTTCTGTTAGCTGGCGCTGAAGGTCCGCAGCCCCGGCCGGGCCAAGCGCTTGGATAAGACGTGTCTTGGTTCGTCCGGGGACAGGATAACGACCGAAGACGATAAGTCGATCTATCGGAGGATTTTGACAGTTAATCATATCTCTCTTTTATCCAATAAACCAATAAGTTGTAGTTTATCCTACACTTCAGAGAGCCCCCGAGTAAATAGTGCCTGAACGAAAACTGTCTTTTTCGCCCATATCTGCGTCAGACTCAAATTTTAATCCTCGAAATACTCAATGTATTCCTGCGGTTAAAATTTGTGTCTTCCTTGATCTGAACAAAAAATCCTAGTTTTCGTTCGGACACTAAATCGGATAATAGAACTTTATCAATTATATATTGACTCACTCGCGGAGTAAATATATTTTACCGATTGGGCAAATCTTGAAATCGATAAGGCCTTTAGCAGTCAATTTCCCCATTTAGGGATCTTTTGGGATAGAAGAAGGATGGCCGGGTTAGTTTTACTTCTGGACAAATTACAGCAAGCAACAAAATCACAATCATCAGCTAAAAAGGAACATATGGAGATAAAGCTTGAATCTTTTCTGCTGGCCCTGGAACAGGAAGTCGCAAGTTACCACACTCCTGTTGTTGACCTGATTGCAGTGCAGACCCGTGATCCCTTCAAGGTGCTGGTTGCAACCATTCTTTCAGCAAGAACCAAAGATGAAACCACTTCCAAAGCCTCCCTCAGACTATTTGATAAAGCCCCCGATATTCATGCGCTTGCGGGGCTGAGTGAGGAAAGAATACGTAAATTGATACAACCGGTTGGTTTTTTTAACAGTAAAGCGAAATATCTTTTCAAGCTTCCGGCCGCTCTGAGACTTTATGCAGACAAGGTGCCGGATGAACTTGATGAACTGTTAAAACTGCCTGGCGTGGGACGTAAGACGGCCAACCTTGTTTTATCTGTGGCATTTGACAAACCTGCCATATGCGTTGATACCCATGTCCATCGTATCATGAATATCTGGGGTTTTGTGAACACCAAGAATCCTGAGTCCACGGAAAAGGCTCTGGTAAAAATATTACCCGTCAAATACTGGAAAAGGCTTAATTCAATCCTTGTCGCCTTTGGACAGGAGCGATGCAAACCTGTGGGACCTCAATGTGACTGTTGCCTCTTTGAGCAGGCTTGTCCAAAAAACGGCGTAACGCCCAGACGGCTGAAAAAGAGTAATGCTCATACCATGAAATTTATTTCCTGGAATGTAAATGGACTCAGGGCAGTTGCAAAAACGGGTTTTGTTGATATCGTTAAAGGATCAGGCGCTGACATTTTTGCAGTGCAGGAGACCAGGGCCTGGCCGGATCAGCTTTCAGATGAGCTTAAGGATATTCCAGGTTATTCAAGTTATTTTGCCCAGGCCAAAAAGAAGGGTTATTCAGGGGTTGCGGTTTACACTAAAAAGAAACCCTTGCGAGTCACCACCGGTATCGGAGTGGATCATTTTGACGATGAGGGGCGAGTCCTTACCCTGGAGTTTGCAGATTTTTCCCTGACAAACGTATATTTCCCCAATGCGCAACATGGGCTTAAACGGATAGACTATAAAATCGCATTCAATAATGCCCTGCTTGAATATGTAAAGCAATTAGCCGTTAATAAAACAACCATTATCTGTGGGGATTTCAATGTCGCCCATAAGGCCATTGATCTTGCTAATCCCAAAGCTAACGAAACAAATCCCGGCTTTTCCATTGAGGAAAGGAACTGGATGGACAGGTTTATCAATGGCGGATGGGTAGATACCTTCAGGGTTTTCAATCAGGAGCCGGGGCAATACTCATGGTGGAGTTATCGCTTTAATGCCAGGAGTAAGAATATCGGCTGGCGGATTGATTATTTCATAATTGATGAAAACAGCAAATCGAGACTTCACGACGCTGCTATATTAACTGATGTTCTTGGTTCTGATCATTGCCCGGTGCAGATGGAATTAAAATCCGGGCTATAGAAATGATAATTACATCTACATAGTGCATAAACCGGAAAAGTGCCTAAAGTTGATGTTTGTTTTTTTCCACAGCCGAGGAGATTTCCTTAACCACATACAGATTCATCTTTTCTCGCACGCCCTTCAGCGGCATGCTGAAGGATCGCCCAATGATAACCTCTTCAGATAATTGCCGGTAAACCGCCTCCGAAATGACGACTTCCCCTCCTTTGGCCGTTGATTGAATTCGGTGGGTGATATTAACGGGTGAGCCCACAATACCATACTTGGCCCTGGTTTCTGAACCAATATTTCCCACTATCACTTCACCACTATTGACACCGATCCCTGTTTGAAGTGCAGGCAGATCATCCATTCTCATCTCAGAGTTGAAGATATCCATGGCGCTTAGCATCTCGAGAGCACATTCCACACTCGCGCGGATAACGGGTTTTACAGGACCCTTGAGGGGATCAAAGAAGACAAGCACACTGTCTCCGAAAAAGTCCACAATTATCCCCTGATGTTTTTGGATCACCTCGATCAAACGAGAGAAATACCGGTTCAAAAAACTGATTATAACATCGGGGCTCAGGGTTTCCGACAAAGGGGTAAATCCCCGAATATCCGACATCAAGATGGCCACATTACGTTTTTCCCCTCCCAACCTGGCAGCCTCTGGAAGCTCCATCAGTTTTCTCGCTATTTCCTGGTCCACATATCGCCCGAATGTGTTGGTGACGAAGTCCCTCTCCTTCAGGCCGTCCACCATGGTGTTGAAACTTCGGGTCAGTTGCGCAATTTCATCACGGCCTCTGACGGCGATCGGCTTCCCATAATCCCCCCTGGCAACCGTTTCTGCGGCCCTTGAGATCTCGGTGAAAGAACGGACCATCTTTCCCACCACCATTCGGATGAACACAAGGATGATAAGGATGACAATCGCCCCACCTACGAAGTAATAGGTGCGAAACTGGATAATGGGCGCCAGGACCTTCTCCCCGGTAGCGAAGAGCACAATCGTCCAGGGAGCATATCTCAGTCTGTAAAAACCTCCCACCTGATCCGGCGGCTGTCCGGGTCCTAAAACTGTCCCGAAAGGTTTTTTCTTGATCGCCTTTAACAGGGCCGTCTCAAAGGGGTCACCGGTTCCGCCAAACGGCATCCCTTCTTTCATGATAGCTTTGGTATGGCAAAGATATGTCCCTGCTTCATCAATCAGACATGCCTGTTCAGTTTGCCACCAACCAAAGGCCTTAATCCCTTCCAAGAGATACTCAAAACGAACAGATATCTCTAACGTGCCTACAACCGTATCGGATTCATCCTTGAGTTGGGATATGAGATCGACCGTTTCCTGCCCGGTTTTGGCATTATAATCAGGCGATGTCACTTGCGTGATCCTTGCCTGGTGAAAGCTCATCATGCGAGCTCCGCCCATAGCACCTGCACCTCTGTGCATGGGCATTGGCATTGACTGGGGTCTATCATTGTCTTTCCACTTCAGTTCGGCACGGGTAACTCCCTTCAGGCCCCTCAGCTGATCGAGTATCCATTCCTGTATCAGCGGTCCTCCCCTGCTATCAGAAGTCTTT
>JAOZQV010000300.1 GCA_029932035.1 Deltaproteobacteria bacterium
CTCAATTGTCTTTTCGGCCCCAATTTCGGTATCCTTGGCATTAGTATATATTACGGACCGCTTATCATTCTTTACGCTCTGTATCACTATAGCACGGATCACACCGTATTTACTCATCGCCCGCTTTGTCTCAAAGTACTTTATGTCTTTAGAATCTTGAATTTCATACTTTACTTTCATACTTTTATTAAATTTCTCTTCCGCTATATCATTTACCCATTTGTCAGAGTATTTTGCCCAGCTAATAAATATTGCCCTTCGTTTTTTATCTTTTCTGTCCTTGCCATCAAGAAACCTGTATAATTTTGCACTGTAGCCCTCTCGATCAAATACTAATATTAGGTCATCGATTACTTCATCACTTATGCCAATATCACGCCCTATCTTTTTGGCCTTCTCTAAGATTTCCGGTATTTTTTGAAGCAAATCTTCAGACGAAGATCTGACTAAGAATATCCACGGAGTGAACTTATCATCTACACCTATGAAGTTATAGCTCCCCTTCAGCGGAATCTTACGTACTCCATGCCATCCTTTAGTTATTGGATATATCCCATAATACGGTAAAAAGTGTCCATCTATATATAGCACACCCCACTTAGCGATCCCCGACTTCAAATACATCAGTGCAAATTCATCTATTAGTTTTTCGCTTTTGTCTAATTCCCTAACCTTATGCAAAAACCGACGTAAGGTATACAAGCTCGGGCTATATGATCGGCCGATTAATAGACCAAATTCTTCAGGGTATACCCTCTTAAAATCCTCCATAGAACGAAAATTAAACACATCAAAATAGAATAGCGTTACGCACAGTTCTTCTAAACTATAACCTTCGTAGGTCGGAATATTGATTACTTGTTTTAGCGTCGGCAAAAAAGAACATTGCGTCATTAAAGGAGTAAAAAGCAGTCCGCCTGCATATGCATTGAAATAGCCTCGTTCTAATTGGTTCAGATATCTCCGTTGCGCTTGCGAATAATAGCGCAACGCTCTCGGAGGCTGAACAACTGCAAAGCTATTTACTTCTACGTTCTCAATCCTGTTCCTTTCTACTTCTAAATCTATTTCGCTTCCCTTGTCCGATGTCGTATCATAAGTAAAAGGCAGCCGTAACTGTCCATCATTACGAGGGTCAAAAAACGATGTCTGTTTTACCTCAACATCACCTACACTAACTCTTTCATGGACAAATCCGTTCTCTAATAATACCTGGCGGATACTCGGTATGCTTACATGCTCGTGCCACAATTCTAATCTCGCTTGAATAGCTTCATATCCCAAAATACCTTCCTTCAAAGCTAATATCAAGATCTTTGATCTCAAGCCAGGAGTTAGTTTCCATCTCCCTCTCGGGCCACCCCGCTGAGTGATTAGACCCTCTAATCCGTCCCTTGTAAAATCTGCAACATATTTCTGAACTGTATTGATGTGGATTCCAAAAATCAGAGATAGATCTTGTTGCGTGCCATACCTGGCCTTATACAGTTGGGCAATAACCATACGTTGGGATGCGGTATCCCAAGATGCCCATGTCATATATACTTTACGATTCACTATGACACTCTTTATCCCACCAGATTCAATCACCTGAATCTTTTTCGCCCGTTCATGCCCCGGGAAATAAGTTTGTTCCATGTCTACCCCCTTCTATTGAGGGGCAGGATACCCAAAAAATCCTAAAATTCAAATCTACATGAGATTTTTTAAAATGGCCACTTTTTATTTATCTGCAATATCAACCACTTAAGGTGTCCGCCTTTTTAGCGTGGCTGTTTGCTAAGACCTCTGGCCATAGCCGTGGTTGCCACGCCGGTATCAGCCAAACCGGTTGACCCTAATAACAAAGTGGCGAGCTTGGAAGAAAAGTTAAGAGAAGCCGTTGAGCTTATTAGCCAGGCCACTGTAATGACAGTCAAGGCCGAGGAGACCGGGAACTTGGATCTCGCTAAAAAGGCGCTGGAAATGAATAAAAAAGGCATGGCCCTGCTTGAAGAGGTGGCCAAGGCGGTCAAGGAAACGGCTGACCCTGAAGTGGAACAGTCCACCTGTGATGTATTCGACTCCCTTGTAACCGGACTTGATATGCTGTTATCGATGGCAGATCAAATTGCCAAGGTCAGTACCGATCCGAAAACTGTTCGTGCCGCAGAAGAACTTAAAGATATGGCGACAGAAGCCATTGATATGGCACGTTTGACCATTCAACGCGCCACCCTCGCATGTGTGGAAACGGAAACGGACGAGGCCTTTGAGGAAGACAGAGCCGAGGAAAAGGTTGCTGATGGATTTAAGATTGAACCAGCATCCACTTTCTGATCTGCCTGACCTCTTACAAATGGGTTTAGTTCACGGCTCTTTTTAAATAGTCTCATCAGTTATTTATCAAATGAGTTGTAGACTTTTCGAGATTTAAGGAGTTCTCCTTGAAAAGTAAGGTTTGCCCTTATTTTTCAGATATACGATACGGGTACAAAAACAAATAATGATAGATTCACTTTGAGGAGGTTGCGATGTTTCGTGCGCCAAAAATATTGCCCCTGTTGATCTGTGTCCCGATCTATTTGCTTTTTTGTCAGACCACTGTCCTGGCGGCAGGAAAAATGGTGCTGGAACCAAGGATAACAGCCGCCTATCAGTATGATAAAAACTTCTGGAGGGCGGAAGAAGACGCTAAAGAAGCCCCTGTTAGCACCTATCTAATTCAACCCGGGGTCACGTTTGGGTATAAGACCGCCAAGAGCCAGATCTATCTGAACTACGACCTGAATGCCTTTTGGTATGACGACATAGACTCTGTTAAACCGGGGAACCGAAAGGCGTCAGATGACAATTATTTGGGGCACGCGTTAAACCTGGCCGCAGGCACAAGACAGGTGAACGAGAGGCTGCTGATAGGCCTGAAGGAAGATTTTTACTTGACCCGTGATCAGGGATATTCAGACGCGTTAAGCGACTCATATGATAGGAACAAGTATATTGTAAACCGGGTGGAGCCGCTGGCGTTTTATGACTTTTCCAGGAGATTTACCGCCGGGCTGCGTTACCGCAACACACAAACCAACTATCTTGAGTCTTATCTCGAAGATTCCTCTGAAAACAGGGGGCTGGTTGACCTGGTCTACAATTTTTCGCCCACCTCGTCGCTGAACCTCGATTACCAGTTCTGGCGCAGGTGCTACAGCATAAACACCTCCGACTACGACTCAAACCAGGCTGTACTTATCTTCAGAAAGCAGTACAAATCCCTCTCCTATGATCTGGGCGTAGGTTACCAGAGGCGAAATTTCGACGAGAGCGACCTGGAAAGCCAAGACATAATCCCCTGGCGCGCGGGCATTAAGCTTTCAAGCGAGCCTGTTCAGATATCCCCCCTGTACCCTGATTTGAGCGAACCGAAGAGTTTTGTCTCTCTCAGGGCCGAACACAATTTGAACGACCAGGGTCTCTACGAACAGTATTATAAGGCATATCGAATTTCTCTGAACGCAGGGCACATCTTTTGGGAAAGAATAGTGCTGGGTTTTAATGGCTACTACCAAAGAAGCAACTACATTTTAACCACAGGCCAAACCCCGTCCGGGAACATCGAAAAGCGGGAGGATGACAGTTACTACTTTGACCTTGAAGTCGCTTACATATTCACCAGGTGGCTCAAACTTGCCGTCAACCCTGGATTCGAGAAGCGTAATTCCAACATTGTAGGGGAGAGTTTCGACAACCCGTTAATCATGGTCAATCTCGCTTTCACCTATAATATGGGCTCTGACAAGGCCAAAAACATTGAATAATGGTTGCTGTATGGCGGATACATGGAGTAAATCAGACGGCGTCTCTCCGTCTCGTCCTTCGCACTCCCCCCTGCAGATCCGCTTCAGATCCCTTCCACAAAAAAACCCCCATGAGATACGCCGCGACCCTGGCACTTGTGTGCTATTCCCTTTTCTTTGTGCTGCCGAACTACTGCCTTGCCCAGCAAAAAGCCTACCGTATCGGGCCCCGGGATGTTTTGACCCTTACCATATATGCAGGAGGGGAAAAGCAGTATGAGGGTGATTTGAGGGTATCGGACAGCGGATCAGTCAGTGTGCCGTTTATCGGCATTGTAAATGGCAAGGATTTGACCGTTCCCAATCTGGAAGCCCGCATTACCAAAACTCTTGCAAAGGACTATTTTGTAAATCCCCAAGTGGTTATCGGTATCAAAGAGTACCACAGCCTCCAGTACTACTTATCCGGGGCTGTCAACTCCCCCGGGCTTTATGTGACGGATTCCGAGGCAACCCTGATGGAACTTATCGCTAAGGCCGGCGGATTGTTGCCTGAACGGGGCAATGTGGCCTACATCCTGCGCGGTTCAACAAAGGAGCTCAAACAAGGTGAAGACGTACAGGAACTCCTCAAACACACAAAACCTAAGAAGGTAGACCTGAAAAAACTGCTGGACCAGGGCGATATGAGCCAGAACATCACCTTACATTCGGGTGATGTGGTCTACATCCCTCTTCCGAAAGCTCTCCGTTTGGCAGAGTCCAAGATATACGTGGATGGAGAAGTAAAAAAGCCGGGCATCTACGACTACCAGCCCGGTATGACGGCCATGAGCGCCTGCATAATGGCGGGTGGATTTGACAGGTTTGCCGCCCCCAACCGCACACGGATTATACGGAAAGAGGGCGATAAACGTGTGGTAATCAAGATTGACCTGGATGACGTGAGAGAGGGAAAGGCCCCCGACATTGAACTGAAACCGGGCGACCGGATTCATGTGCCTGAAACATGGCTGTGAGCGCGGAGGGTTGTCTGTAGACCTATATCGTTCCATCCGGCAACCCGAGATGAT
>JAOZQV010000301.1 GCA_029932035.1 Deltaproteobacteria bacterium
ATTGGATATCGTGCGGAAACAGCCATGGTTGGGTTGATAACTGGTCCCACAGTAGCCTCAATGTATGATGAACAGCAAGCTGGGCGCAATTAAGATCAAAGAGGCAAATAATTCGGAAGGAGAAATGCGTAAGAACCTCTTATTTGAAGAAATCAAAATAAAATCTGACCTGTCCAAAGCCCCCAATTCCCCCAGAAATAGCTTGAAAGAGTCATTGGATAGCCTGACTGCGGCAAGGTCGGAATATAAAGCTTCAGTCAAAAAGTATACTAATATCCTGTGAATAGATCTACGCTGCTTGCCTCGACAAAGGTGTGGTCGATGGATTTTGGGCCATTATCCTGAGAATTCCCTGCTCCCTCTTGTCAAAGATAGAAGCTAAAGGCTCCACGCAGGGGTCGATGTAAAAAGCACTGTGGCGACAAGAGCAAGAATCAGATAAATAAAGAGTGTCGCGGCAAGTGACTCCGATTTAAATTTGAAAGCTGAACCACTGGATTTCTTTGGAATTGGGATAAAGCCGAATTTGAGTTTAAAGGAACTGAGTTCATCCAACACAAGATGAACAAGACACCCCAAAAAGACTGCCGTTCCGGCCATGATGCATATCTTCTGGAATATTCAATGACATCAGACATCAGAATCGTTACTGTCAGAATAGAGTCTGAGCCCTAACTCTTTGAGCTGATCTTCATCCACCCGGGATGGCGCATCCGTAAGCGGGCAGGCAGCGCTGGTGGTTTTGGGGAAGGCGATGATCTCCCTAATCGATTTGACCCCGGCTATAAGGGCCACTAAGCGATCAAAGCCTAAAGCCATACCGCCGTGGGGAGGGGCGCCATACTTGAGTGCCTCTAATAGAAACCCGAATTTCAATTGGGCCTCTTCAGGTGATATGCCGAGGGTCCTGAAAATCGCCCTTTGAATGGCGAGGTCATGGATCCTGATGCTCCCCCCGCCGATTTCTGTGCCGTTTAAGACGAGATCATAGGCCCTGGCCCTGACCTTCTCCGGGTTCTCGGTGAGGAGGTTCAGATCCTCCTCAAAGGGGGAGGTAAACGGGTGATGAACCGCTGCTAATCTATCTTCAGCCTTATCGTACTCAAATAACGGGAACTCTGTTATCCAGACAAAGGCATATTCGTTTTCGGGGATTAGACCTTGTTTTTGCGCCACCTCCAACCGGAGTGCGCCTAATGCCTGGTTTGCGATTCCCGGTTTATCGGCCACTATAAGGACCAGATCTTCCGGCTCGGCATTAAGCTTCTTGTTGAGGGCCTCCCTTTCTTCCTCTTTAAAAAACTTGGTCAGAGATGACTGCCATCCCTCTTCGGTAACCTTGATCCATGCCAGGCCTTTGGCCCCGGCGGCCTTCACAACCTCGGATATTTCGTCCAAACCTTTTCTGGAATAAGAAGGGGCTCCACCCTTGGCCAAAATAGCCTTTACTACGCCCCCTGATTCAATTACGCCTTGAAAGACCATGAAATCCGACCTGCCCGCAATATCGGTCAAATCACAGATCTCCATACCGAACCGCAGGTCGGGTCTGTCCGTTCCAAACCGGTCCATGGCATCTCTGTAGGTAAGACGCTGGATTGGCGAGGTGACGCGATGGTCTAATATCTTCTCGAAAAGCTCCATCATCATAGCTTCAAAGATCCCCATGACTCGTTCTTCGTCAACAAAGGCCATCTCGAGATCCACCTGGGTGAATTCAGGTTGTCGATCCGCCCTGAGATCTTCGTCCCGGAAGCAGCGGACGATCTGGTAGTATCTATCAAATCCGGCCATCATGAGAAGCTGTTTAAAAAGCTGGGGCGACTGGGGCAGGGCGTAGAACATGCCCCTGTTTACCCTGCTCGGCACGAGATAATCCCTGGCGCCCTCTGGCGTGCTCTTGGTGAGAAAGGGCGTTTCCACCTCAATAAATCCTTTCCGGTCTAAGTATCCCCTGATGCAGGAAGCTATTGAATGGCGTTTGCGGAAATTATTAAAGAGTTGCGGTCTTCTAAGCTCCAGATAGCGGTACTTCAATCTCAGGGTTTCAGAGGCATCCACTGCCCCGTCCACCTGAAATGGGGGGGTCTCAGTAAGGTTGAGAATCTTTAATTCCCTCGCCTTTAGTTCTATTTCCCCGGTGTGCATCTGAGTGTTTTCCTGCCCTTCAAGCCTTGGCGTAATAGTGCCTTTGACCGCCAGGACCCACTCGTTTCTCAGGACATGGGCCCTTTGATGCGTATTCAACTCCACCTGAGGATCGAAGACCACCTGGGTGATCCCCTCCCTGTCACGAAGGTCAATAAAAATAAGGTTCCCTAAATCCCGTCTGCTGTTGACCCAACCCATCAAGACCACTTCCTGGTCCACGTTGTCTCTTCTAAGTGACCCGCAGTCATGGGTGCGTGTCCAGTTTCCCAATGAATCGATTTTTAGACTCCCGTGTTCCTTCATCCTTAAAAAATCCCCTTTATGATCTCTATGACCTCCTTGAGATCCACTTCCACCTGTTCCTTCGTAAGCATATCTCTGAGAATACCCCTCCCGGAATCGAGTTCATCATCTCCCACAATCAGAACCTTTTTCGCCCCGAGACGGCCCGCCTTTTTCATCTGTGATTTTAGTCCTTTTGAAGCATAGTCGAGTTCCACCCAAACCCCGGACTTCCTCAGGGCCTCTACCCATTTGAAGGATGCCCTGTCAGCGGGTTCACCTAAGGCGGCAATAAACAGGTCGGGTCCTTTGGGTTCGGGGGCCTGTTTATCCGTGAGCAGGGCAACCACCCTTTCCATTCCCACGGCAAACCCGGTTGCAGGATGGTCAGGTCCTCCAAGGAGTTTTACCAGGCCATCGTATCGCCCCCCCCCGGCCACGGCGTTTTGTGCGCCAAGGTGTTCGGTCTGTATCTCAAAAGTGGTCCTGTTGTAGTAATCAAGCCCCCTGACGAGCCGCTTGTTCAGAACAAATCGGATATCCGAGCCATTGAGATAACCCTGTAAAGACTCGAAGTGCTCCTGGCATGCCTGGCAAAGGAACTCGGATATGGAGGGTGCGGCCAAGACAACCTCTTTACACGACTCCACCTTGCAGTCAAAGACCCGTAACGGGTTTGTGACGGCCCTTCTCTCGCAGTCGGAACAGAGCGAAGGCATTTTGTCGGATAGATAACCCTTGAGTTTCTCCTTAAACAGCGGTCGGCATTCAGGGCACCCCAAGGAGTTGAGATTGAGGGTCAGATCATCAAGACCGACAGACTCGAACAGGTACATGGCCATGAAGATGATGTCCGCATCACTCTTGGAACCCGGATCACCGAACAGCTCCGCATTTATCTGATGAAACTGTCTGAATCGCCCCTTCTGGGGCCGCTCATGTCTAAACATCGGCCCGATGCTGTATAGCTTCTGAATCGGGTATTTCCGATAGGGTCTGTGCTGAATATAGGCCCTTGTGACTGAAGCCGTGGCCTCCGGCCGCATTGTCATACTCCGATCCTTTATGTCCTTAAAGGAGTACATCTCCTTTGACACGATGTCTGTCTCCTGCCCAATGCCGCGGCTGAAGAGCTCGGTCTTTTCAAGGATGGGGGTTTTGATCTCCTGAAACCCAAAGGCCTCGAACACCCTTCGGGCCTCGGCCTCAAGCCTTTGCCATATGCCCGTCTCTTCGGGCAGGATATCCCTAAAACCTTTTATACTTGTAATTTCCAATCTGTTAATCTCTCCGGTTAGGATTGTTGACCTACTCCACCCTGATCTTGGTTGCCTTCTTCTTCCCCTTGGCAGACCCTTTTTTCTCAAGATTTTCTATTTTGTCATCAACTAAGTATTTCACTGCCTTGAGAAATTCGAGTTTTGACCGGGAAAGGTGTTCCAAAACCAGGGATTTGTTCCCGGAGGCCTTTTCAAGGTCTGAAAAAAACCTGCCTATGGGACATGATACCCTCTCATTCTTGTCCTTGTTTTTTGCCTTTGCCATGGTCATCTCCTTAGACCGTTACCAGTTGAATCTTGTGCAAAAAGTACAAAAAAATTTTCATTGTTTTTTCTTGTGCGTCTTTGCGCCTTTGCGTGAGGCCTTTTCTTTTCCGATTTATCCGGGTCAGGACTCAAAATGAACAGATAGATACTCCCCTTCGAGTTTGGCTTTGACCGAGTTTGAGGCAGCCACCTGCCTTGGGAGCAAGACATGTCTCTTAAAACTCCCCACACGGATAATTAGTTCATCAGAGATCTTATTCAACTCAACGTCCCCCTTCCCGATAAAGGGAAGCTTTACTCTCAACTGGTATTTCCCGTTCACCTTGACAAAGGAATAGGGCTCACCGTCATAAAACCGCTCCAACGGGTTTTTGTCTCCATATATCTGGTCTGCTAAGGCCTTAAGGCTATCAAAGCCCAATACTTCGCCCCTGAAGAGATTCACAGGGAATAAGGGGATTGGGCTGAAGTAGTTTTCAGCTTTTTTAATATAGTCTTTCTGACTTTTTCTCCAGTCTTTAAAGTATGTTTCACTGACACTGTCGGGCAGGACTCGATTCATGATTATCGCGTCGATACTCATTTTATAAAGGGAAAAATACATGAATGCCCTCTGGGTCTCCTTCAGGACGATTTTTTCCGGATTGGTGATGAGACGCACCGTTGTTATCTCGGGGTCAACTAAAATCTTATCTACACCACGCAGGCGTTCGAACAGGAATTCAATGGCCTCGAAATAGTCTTCACCCGGAAGAGGCACGTCGTATAATCGCTTGGCCAGGGGACGAGCATATCTCGCGATGGTTCTTTCTATCTTGAATATCTTCTTTATATACCAGTCCAGGGTT
>JAOZQV010000302.1 GCA_029932035.1 Deltaproteobacteria bacterium
CAGAGGAGGCATTTTGCAAAAATGTCGCGATAATGCTCGCTTATGTCCAGATCTCCCGCGGCGTAGCGCTTGGCCAACTGTATCTTTCCCCTCGGAGTATATTTCTCTAAAAAAAGCTCTTTACCAACCGGACAGGTCGCCAGACAAAGCCCGCACTTTATACATTGATCAAATTCTTCTGCAATATTTTTTGGTATCATTTTTTTCTCACTAACTGCGAATTGAGGAATTGAAGAATCCCTCAATCCCTCAATTGGCGTTTAAAGAAAACTACCGGGGTTGAGGATATTGTTGGGATCGAAGACCCGCTTGATCCCGCGCATCAGGTCTATGGAGGCCTGGTTGAACTCCAGCCCCATAAACCTGTCCTTGGCAATCCCTATGCCGTGCTCCCCTGAAAGGGTACCCCCCATCCCGATTGCCGCCTCATACAGTTCCTCCATTGCCTTATCGACTCGCGCCATCTCTTCCCTGTCGCGAAGATCGGTCATGATCAAGGGGTGCAGATTCCCATCGCCGGCATGGGCCAGGACACCGATCTTCAAATCATATTTATTCGTGATCTCAACGATCTTTCTTATGACCGCGGGCAGCATCTTCACCGGCACGGTTGCGTCTTCAACAATACAATTGGGTCTTAGACTTGCGACAGCGCCAAATGCGGTCCTCCTTGCCTGCCACAGTTTTTCCGCCTCCTCCGGGGTGTTCGCCCTTTCCACCTGAACAGCCCCTCTTTCCTTACAGAACTCCTCGATCCTTTTCCCCTGTGCCTCGACCAGAGACTCTTCGCCGTCCACCTCTATAAGAAGCAATGCCTCAGCCTCCTCTGAGAACCGGGCCCCGCCATAGTTGCTGATCACATCGAGAACGGTCCTGTCGATCAGCTCTAAGGTGGTGGGAACAATGCCTGCGCCGATGATGGCCGACACAGTTGTTGCAGCATCATCAAGGTCTGAATAGATGGCCTGCAGGGTGGCCTTGGCCGGCGCCAGGGGGACTAATCTTAAAATTATCTCTGTTAGGATGCCTAAGGTCCCTTCTGAACCGCACAAGAGCCGTGTCAGATCGTACCCGCTCACATTCTTCAGGGCCTTACCCCCTGTCCGAATTACCTCCCCAGAGGGCAACACCACTTCAAGACCTAAGAGATAGTCCCTTGTTACCCCATACTTTACTCCCCTCGGACCACCGGCATTCAGGGCAACGTTCCCTCCTATAGTGGAGACAAACATGCTGGCAGGGTCTGGTGGATACATAAGACCGTATCCGGTCACCGCCTTTTGCAGGTCAGCGTTTACCACACCCGGCTGAACAACCGCACACATGCTTTCAGGTTCGATCTCTAAGATCTTGTTCAGCCGGTGGAAGGCCATAATAATACCCCCCTCCCTCGCGACAGAGCTGCCACAGATATTTGTCCCGGCCCCCCGGGGGATTATATTTATCTTTTCCCGGTTCGCTACCCTCATGATCTTTGAAATCTCATCCCTGTTTCCCGGAACAATCACCCCATCCGGTTTGAATTCCGGCAGAAAACCATCATAGGAATAGACGGCCAGGTCCTCTGGTGTATCAAGAAACCATTCATCTCCCACAATTGAGCGGAGTTCATCAGTTATTGAATCTGAAATCATATAAAGTCTCCTTGGCTGGATACTGGTTTTTCCAAGTTTGAAGTTACGAGTTCGAAGTGCCTAAAGTTAAGAAAAGAAGAATTCCGATTTAAACTTTCAACTCCGCATTCCACACTCCCCACTTCATTGCTGGATGCTGGTCGAAGATCCCGTTTTTAGGCGGAGATACTGTTTACGGGTTGTTTTCCTTGCGCCTTGGGCCTAACGCCTTACACCTCAGCACTTGGTGCTGGGCTCTGGTTACTCGATATCTATAACAAATCCGCTCTTTTTTCATCAAGTTTCACTCGTGCCGGGCTAAGCGTTCCCTCGCCGTCAAAAGTGAGAGGTCCTAATTCTTCGATCAGTTTTAACTCTTCCCTTTTCTCAACCTCTTCCATAAAGGCTGACGAAACCTCCAACTCTCCGATTTCCAGGGTACTCTTTATGTGAATCACCCTGGCCTTATCCAGTTCCACCGCCCCGATAGTGTTCAAGGCGGCCTCAACAGCCTTTTTATCTGTCTTCAAGACAATGGGGATTCGTCCCTTTTCCGGGCTCATGGCCGTGATGCAGTTTATTGCCGTAATCTCATGGTTCACCTTGCTGACCAGCCTCTGGGTCGCATAATCAGCGAGACCGATACCAACCGCATTTCCATGGGATTCCCCGGTCAGATCCAGAACAACAACACGGGTGATCTTAGGGCGTTCGGGTTCTTTTTCGCCAATAAACATGATCCTCCCGATAACATTGGTGTCCATCCCCGCTCCGCTGATGTTCTTGCCCATTTTATCTACAACAAGGACATCTATCTTGTCAAAGGGGAGCCTGGCCATCAACCTTTTGGCCTCAGCCAGCAGGTTTTTCTCCTCTGAAAGGAATTGGGACGAAGGAATAGCACGGATAATGGCGGTTTCGTCATAGATGTTTTCCACAACTCCTATTCCAAACAGGATCGGGAGTTTTTTCAGGATAACCCCGCCAATCTCCGGAATAACCTCTCGATACCCGAAGTTAACGGTCTGCTTATGAACCTCAAGACAGCCCCTGTGTTTTCCCATCCCTATGGCCATCATCTTCATTAGTCCGCTTTCTATGGGACCTTCGAACTCGGTATGGGGTTTGATCCGGTTTAAAACAACGATGCCATCTGCCTCTGCCGCATGCCTGTCCACCATCACGGGAAATCCAAATCGAGATCTCCCTATCTCCACCACATCCATGGATGAAATGACCGGGGCGCCGATCGATTCCTCAGTGATATTGAGGCTTTTCAGGACCTCTATCTGCCCCTCGGCAGTGCCCCCGCCGTGGCTGCCCATGGTGGGTATAAGAAAGGGTTTGGCCGAATTTTCTTTCAGGATACGGACGAGGCGCCGCAGGATCAGATCCATATTGGCCACACCCCGGCTTCCGGCTGTAATAGCGATCCGTGCCCCCTCCTTCAGAAGAGACCTGATTCCGATGGATTCCAGCTCTCGAGCAAGCGTACCCTCTATATCTAAGATCTTGGGGGCATCAAAAACCTGACGTATATGGAACATCTCTGGATAATTCATTTTGCTCCTGCCTTTGTGATATTATTAATCAGAAGAGACTCTAAGAAATGATGGCAAGGCCAACATACCCTCGAACCTTTATCTTGTCAATGAACCAAATATCCCACTCCAGGAAGTTTGAGGAAATTTTTCTCAATCCCTGAATTCCTAAATCCTAAATTTGCAGTTCCGGTTTATCCGGTCCAAGCATTATGATTCATTTTAGGATTGAAGTTTCAATGCCTTAGTGGTATTAATAAGAAATCAAAAAAATCGGGTACCGGAAAACAGGGAGACAAAAGAAGATGAAGAAAACCTTAGCGGTAGTAATGGCAGGTGGCAAGGGCGAACGGCTGATGCCACTGACAAAAAACCGGTCCAAACCGGCCATCCCTTTTGGGGGGATTTACCTGCTCATTGATCTTGCCCTGTCAAACTGTATCAATTCAGAAGTCTACAATATTATTGTCCTGCCCCAGTACAAATCCCAGACCCTAATGCAGCATCTTGAGGGAGGATGGAACATCTTCAGCACCGATTTAGGGCATTATCTCAAGATAGCACCACCCCAGATGATGGCCGGAGAAAAGTGGTACCAGGGAACAGCAGATTCCATACGCCAGAATCTCTATCTCGTTGAAGAGGAATCCCCGGAGCATGTGCTTATCCTTTCCGGTGACCATGTTTATAAGATGGACTACGCCCGGTTTAAGAGCTACCACGAGACCAATAAGGCAGACGTAACGATCGCCGTCATCGAGCAGGGGAAGGAGATGGCCGGCCAATATGGCATCTTGGAGGTAGACAAACGATTCCGGGTCAAGGGCTTTCAGGAGAAACCAAAAAAACCGAAGACCATCCCCGGAGACTCAGCCCATGTTCTGGCCTCCATGGGGATATATATATTTAAAACGCAGGTCCTGCTTGACCTGCTCCAAAGGGACGACCGGCCCGATTTCGGCAAGCACCTCTTGCCCGGCATCCTCAAAACCCACCGTGTCATGGCCTACCCCTACCGCCGGGAAAACAAGATCCCCGACATCATAGCCTACACCGACACAAAAGGGATACGCCGGGAGAAAATGGTTGACAGCATCCGCGACTCGGCCTATTGGCGTGATGTGGGGACCGTGGATTCATACTGGAACGCCAATATGGACCTGACAGGAGTTGACCCATACTTTAACATGTATGGCAGGCACTGGCCCATACGCACCTATCAACGCCAGTACCCGCCGGTAAAAACCGTATTTGCGCGGGAATCAGGCGCGAAGCCGAGGGTTGGCCGGGTCTTTGATTCGCTCGTGGCCCACGGCTCCATCATCAGCGGGGCCCTGGTCCGAAACAGCGTGTTGTCATATAATGTTTTTGTTCAAAGCTGGGCCTCGGTGGATGAATCCGTCATCTTGGAAAATGTGGTTATCGGGCGTCACGCCCGGATCAAAAAGGCCATTATTGCTGAAGGGGTCGTTATCCCGCCTCACAGCGAGATAGGCTATCATCCCAGACAGGACAAGGATCGTTTTACCGTTACCTCCCGCGGGATTACCTTGGTGACACGGGAGAATTTTTCGTAAGCCGTGTCTGACCGAAATAACGTCCCTATGTCATAATCTTCATCATAATCGTAATCTTACTCACAACGATTATGAGTATGAATCCAAAAG
>JAOZQV010000303.1 GCA_029932035.1 Deltaproteobacteria bacterium
ATCAACTTTAGGCACTTCAAACTCCAAACTTTAGGCACTCATCCGGTTTATCCGGCTCAGGATATATCTTACACAGGAGTGTTCGTACGTGGGTGGCGCCCATTGCGGGATCACACGATTCATAGGAATTATCCGTTAAAATATTTATGTTTGATTCATCCCAGCCGTGCCCTGGATCCTTTTTTTCAGGAAACCACCAGGCATGCTGGGCCGATACAACTCTCGGGTCCATCCCGGCAAACAACTTTGCCCGCTGTCTCACCTTTCCGCGGGGAGATTCGATTATAACCCAGTCCCCCTGGTTGATCCCTTCTGCTTTTGCGGTGTCGGGATGGATTTCCACTACAGGATCCCTTTCAAGTTCCCTCAACCAGGGAACCTGACGGTTTTCCGTATGGAAAAAACCCGGAGACCTCGCTCCTGTAATAAGGATATAGGGATATTCTTTGTAAAGCTCGGGTGTGCTGTATGGACCTTCCGGGGGTTCCCGATACTGGGGGAGAGGATCGTATCCCCAGTTTTCGAGCAGCGTTGAATAGAGCTCAAACTTCCTCGTGGGGGTGGAAAAACCATTTGTCCTGTATTTTTCGTACCCCATTTCCCCCCTTATGTATTCCATTTCCTTAAAATCGTTCCATCTCATCCCTATCGGTTCTAAAATCCAGTCTAAGGCCTGCTCAAAGTTGTCCCACCACTGTTCGCCCTGACCCACACGATGGGCCAGGTCATTGAGCATCTCATGATCGGATCGGCATTCTCCCACCTGTATCACTTTTCGCCGGGGCAGGATGTAGCCATGCCGTTTCCAGAAATCCCCGATGTAATCCATCTCAAGCCATGTAGCGGCAGGTAAAACAATATCCGCAAGCTCGGCGGTCGGCGTCATGAAGAAATCCGAAACCGCCATGAATTTCACCTTTGCAAGGGCCCTGTAAACCTCCCGCGCGTTTGCCCGGGTCATGACGGGATTTGAGCTTATAAAGAACAGCATCTTTACCGGATAAGGCTTTTCCTCTAATATCGCATCCCAGACACATTTTGGGTTGATGATTGCGAAGTTGCCCCCCAGACGAAATCGATCTCCCCCGAGACGTTTTTCCCGCTGGGTATCGGAAAGCATCCTGTGCGCTCCGAAATGCCCCACATTTCTGATTTTTGGAGGCTGAAACAACACCTGTCCCCCGGGGACATCTATATTCCCGGTGATTCCCATAAGCGCCATGAGCGTGCGGTTGTTGTCTGCGCAATTGATCTGCTGCTCAATGGCCACGCCCCATTGGATGGCCGCGGGTTTGGTGATCGCAAAGAGTCTCGCAGCCTCTCTGATCTTCTCCTGAGGGACCCAGGTGATCTTTTCCACCCTGTCCAGCGGATATTCATTGACCCTCTTGACAAAGGGGTCCCACCCATGGACATATTTTCCCACGAATTCTTTGTCATAAAGCCCTTCATTGATGATCACATTGAGCATTCCCAGGGCCAGGGCAGTGTCAGTTCCGGGCCTCAGCTGCAACCAGACGTCAGCACGGGCGGCAATCCGAGTAAGTCTCGGGTCAACTGCAATTAGTTTTGCTCCTGCATCTAAGGTGACGGAAAAAGGCTCGCCTTTATAGCAGTCAGGATTACTAATCACGAGATTATTTCCCCATACCATGATGCACTTGGGGTGATTCTCATAGTCTACAATCGGGTTTGTTCCGCAGGTAATAATACTCGTGGCAATACGAGGGCCATAACAGAAATGACCCGCGGTGAGAACATTGGGAGAGCCTAACAGATTGGCGAATCTATAAATCACGGCCTCGTTTTCCCGACCCGTACCATAACCCATCACAACAGATTCCGCCCCAAACTCTTCCTTATAACGCAATATCCGTTCTGCAATGGTATCCAATGCTTCATCCCAGGAGATCCGCTCCCATTTGCCGCTCCCCTTTGGACCGATCCTTTTGACAGGGTAGGTCAATCGATCAGGATGATACGCTAACTGCGCGGATGCTATCCCCTTGCTGCAGAGGGTACCATGATTTATGGGGCAATCGGGGTCTCCCGCAATCTTGGCCACCCTGCCCTCTTTGGTGTAGACCAGGACACCGCAACCGCCATGGCACATACGGCAGTGGCTCTTGACCACGGAATCGTATCCATAGGATTCCATCTCCCTCTCTACGTTGGCGTAGACGAATTCACCCATCCCTGCTTTCCTTCTGACCCCAATAAACCGAAACAGAAAAGGTCTCACGCAAAGGCGCACACATGAAAAGCTACAGCCTAATCGCAACCCGAAAAATCCCATCCTTTATCAGCGAAACCCCAAAATTGATGAGAAGCCCTGCCTTTTAACCTTTAATCCCCTACTGTTTCATTCTCAGCCATAGTTTTTTATCTTTGCGGCTTTGCGTGAGTAAAAAGTTATTGATTTGACAAGCCAAACACCTTTTGATAATTTTCATCCATGCTCGCTGATAACTTTTCATGCGAGCATCACAATCACAAACAAGGTAGCATATTTTTCGCTAAAAAGAAATGGTAAGCGTTCACGAGCAGGGTTCCTTGCACCCAAATATCTTGCATCCTGCATCTTGGGGGTTTCCTGGTTAAATGCCAAATGGTAAATGATAAACGCCATAGTAAGATCCATCCTTTGATAAAGTCACACTACGTGCCGCGAATTTTGGGATACCTTTTCACTGGATTCATTGCGGTTTCCGTATTCTATGAAAGTGATAATTTTCTCTTGTGGGGCGCGATTATCGGCCAATCTGTGGTGTGGCCTCATCTGGCCTACGTGGTTGGGAAGAAAAGCTCGGATCCCAAAAAGGCGGAATATGCCATTTTGCTCTTTGAAGTCTTTTGTGGCGGTATCTGGATTGTTATCTTTTCTTTCAGCCCATGGCCTTCCATAGTCTTTTCCATCGGATGCATGATTAACATCCTGGGTTATGGCAGTATTAAGATGCTTATCAGAGGGATAGTTCTGTTTGGTACAGCCGTTCTCATTGCCGGGACTTTTATGGGATTCCATTTCGTTCCGGATGTCAGCCTCTTGACCACTTCCCTCTGTATCCTGTTTCTCTTTTTCTACACCGGGATCATTGCCTATACAGATAACATCGTCGTCCAAAAAATCGGTAAGAGCAGAGGGCTATTGAAAGAGGCCAAGGAAGAAACAGAACGTGTGAATGCTGAACTCCAGGCGGCCGTCGTCCGTGAGAGGAAACTGGCGGAGAAGGCTGAATTGGCCACTAAGGCAAAGAGTCAATTCCTGGCGAATATGAGCCATGAGATCCGTACACCCATGAATGCGGTTATAGGCTTTAGCGATATGATGCTCGATACCCGGTTAAATGAAGAGCAGACAGATTATGCGAGAACCGTCAAAAGAAGCGGCGCGGCGCTCCTATCTCTGATCAACGACATCCTTGATTTTTCCAAGATTGAAGCGGGGGAATTGGATATTGAAGAAATCGCCTTCGATCCCGAGCTTCTTGCCTATGATATCTGTGAACTCATCCGCCCTAAAGTCGGATCAAAACCGATAGAGATCCTTTGCCGTATCGGAGATAATGTCCCTTCATACGCAAAGGGAGATCCGGCGCGGTTCAGACAGGTATTGATCAATCTGATGAGCAATGCTTCCAAATTTACCGAGTCAGGAGAGATTGAACTCTTCCTTGATGTTGAAGAGGAGAATGATGACAATTTCAAACTTCATGCCTCTGTCAGGGATACCGGCATCGGGCTTGCTCCGGACAAATTGTCAACCATTTTCGATCCCTTTCAGCAGGCAGACGGTTCAACCACCAGAAAGTATGGCGGCACCGGTCTGGGGCTATCCATATGCAGGCAGATAGCGAATCTAATGCACGGCGATGTCCGGGCAGAAAGCGAATTGAATAAAGGGAGCATCTTTCACTTCACCTCGCTCCTTGGAAAAGTTGTAGATAAACAGGCCAAAAGATTTCCGCCGATAGCGCTCTCCGGAAAAAGGGTCCTCATTGTCGATGATAACCAGACCAACTTAGACATCTTAACCCATATCTTAAAATCCGTGGGCATGGATGTGATTACACTGATAGATGGTCAGGAGGTCATACCCACTCTGCAAAAGGCTATTGAGACCGGGAATCCTTTGGACCTTTGCATCCTCGATATCCAGATGCCGGGGCTGAGCGGGTATGAAGTGGCCAAAGCAATCCGCACTTTCAAATCTTCAATCCCCACTCCCCAATCGTCAATCCAGACCCTCCCCCTAATCGCCCTCTCCTCTTTAATGGAACGGGATGCCAGTGAGTGCGAGAGAGCAGGGTTTGACGGCTTTTTGAGCAAGCCGGTTCAGAGAGAAAAGCTGTTTCGGATGTTGGAAGGGATCTTGGGGAGGCTGAGTGGAGATAAACCTGAACTCCGATTTTCCCGTGATAAATCCAAGACTCCCATCATGACCCAGTATTCACTCCGAGAAGAGATGAAGCATTCCGTACGGATCCTCCTTGCAGAAGACAACCCGGTTAACCAGAAGCTGGCAAAGATGATCCTGACAAAGGCGGGATATCAGGTGGAAGTGGCAAACAACGGCCTGGAAGCCGTTGAAAAATATAGGGCAACTCCGGACGATTTTGACCTGATATTCATGGATGTTCAAATGCCCGAGATGGACGGACTCAAAGCCACACAGGAGATCAGGAAATTCGAAACGGCTGCTCCGCAACAACAATCATCAATCCCCAGTACCCAACTTGCCACATAACCGGCGGGTAAATCTTCAATCGCCAATCTTC
>JAOZQV010000022.1 GCA_029932035.1 Deltaproteobacteria bacterium
AGATATGGGAGTTCGAATTATTCTCGAAACAAAATCAGCGAAGTCCTACCCTCAATATCCGTTGATTTTTCTGATTTCGTCTGGGATCTGGAGAATCATAGGGTTGAATCTCTACTTAGAGCCTACGGGTTTTACTCGCTAATACGATTATTGGAACCACCTCCTGCGGGCAATTTTGCTGATTATGCAAGCAAAGGAAAAATTGAATCTACCTCCTACAATGCTGTGCTGGATTCTGAAGGGCTGACAACCCTTGAAGCCCTCATATCGTCCTCAAGGCTCTGTGCCATTGACACGGAAACTGATGATCAAGATCCACACCAAGCCACATTGTTTGGTGTTTCATTTTCTGTCAAAAAAGGGGAGGCTTTTTTCGTACCGCTGATTGAAAATGATCTCGAGGGTATAACTCAGAAGGATGTTGTCTCGAGTTTGAAAAGGATCGCTAAGGCAACAGACTTTATTGGCCACAACATCAAATACGATTACCTCGTATTACGAAAACATGGAATAAGGATTGGATCAGTTCACTTTGATACGATGTTGGCAGTGTATGAATGCTATGGAGACTGGGATTTCTTTAACCTGAAATATTTAACTGAAAGACTGATAAGAAAAACGATCAAATCCTACAAAGACGTTGTCAAGAAAGAGCAGACCTTCTTGGATTTACCTTTCAAGGAACTTGTTAGACATGGTTGTGAAGACGCAGACGTTACCCTCCGCCTTTATGAGCCCCTTAAAGCCGAGTTGAAAAAGAGTGGAATCACGGAACAATATTATAACGAGACCCTCTCGCTGGCTAAAAAATTGGGTGAGACAGAATACAGAGGCATTTCTGTAAATTCAGACAAACTCAATAAAATCAGAGACAGTCTTGTAAATGAGGCAGTGGATTTAAAGAAAGCGATATATGACAAGACCGGTACATCATTCGCAATCGATTCCCAAAAAGAACTTAAGACTTTCCTGAAAGAAGCCCTTGATCTCGGGAAGTATGTGAGCTCAAAAACAATGACATCCATCCATTGATGGGTAATCTCGACCAGGATGAACTTTTGCTCTCCATTGTGATCGGGTATTCTGACGCTAAATTATCACAGCGCTTCATGATTGATTACTTAACCCTTTCCTCTATTCGGCATGACCTAAGGGAAAGATATTCCATATTATTTCATTGGATCAAGGAATTCCGACTGTATACGACTAAACAAGGCTACGCGCAAATGGGTCATATTCGCAGATATTTTGATGGGCTGAAGAGCTCGAATATTGGAAAGAGAAAAAGGGCTTTAGAATATGCAGTCCGATGGTTGATTAAATACTGAGAGCCCTGTAATAAATCGGAGGCAAAGCAATCTTCTCTTGTTTTCAGGCTCCCGCCTGGGAACGAGAGGTGCAACGAGGAAGAGTTTGACCTGGATGTTTGTGTAGTGGGAGATAGGTTGCACGATGAAATTGGCCCCTGTTCTGAAAGCACCTTGTTTAAGAATGTCATAAATAAGGGGGTAATGGCATATAAAGAAATCGAAGACGCTGATTAAGGAGGTACCATGAAAACAGGAAGAAACGCACCCTGCCCGTGCGGCAGCGGGAAGAAATACAAGAAGTGCTGTATGAATAAAGAAAAGGCCCCGGAGGATCTTCTATGGCATAGACTTGGCGATGCACATGACCGTCTGGTGAATGACCTCCTGAAATACACCCGGGACTCTTTCAGCGATGCGGTTTTTCCTGTTGCCATGGATGAGTTTTTAATGTGGCCGGAGGATGAAAATCCAAGGGATTTAATCGGCAACCATTTGCAGCTTTTCTTTCCCTGGTTTTTCTTTAACTGGACATATGACCCTGAAGACTTTGAAATAGAACTGACGGCTCCGGCCTATCAAACCGTTGCAGAGGCTTATGCCGAGGAGCGTGGATCATCGCTTGATCAGCTCCAGAAAAGGGTCATCGAAGCTGCCTGTGACCAGCCTTTCAGCTTTTATGAGGTGATGGACTGCACGCCGGGAGAGGGGTTCCGGTTAAAGGATGTCTTTTTAGGTCACGAAAAGGATGTAATGGAAAAACAGGGGTCTGAAAAGACCCGGCCCGGAGATATATTGATGGGCCGGATTGTCCAGGTAGACCACGTAGCCATCTTAGTGGGATCCAGTTCAATTATTATACCTCCGCGATTGAAACCGGACATTATACGGCTTAGAAGTGCGATAATCGCTGAAGATGGTCCCATAACCGAAGAATCGCTGGGTCTCTGGGATGAGGAAATCAGAGAGCTGTATCTCCATATCTATGTCTCATTAACGACACCGCCGCGCCTGTGCAATACAGATGGAGATCCCTTGCTTTTGCATACCCTTCATTATGAAATCGATGATCCTGAAACGGCCTTTCAGGGGCTTTTCAACCTTTGTGCCGTGGAAGATGAGGAATCGCTCAGGACCTCAGCAACATTGGATCAGGAGGGCAGGGTTTCAAAGGCCGAAATTTCGTGGACTCGCTCCGGTTATAAGGGCAATAAGGGCTTGGATAATACCACCCTCGGCCGGATTATAATAAACCATCAGAAGCTTACCATCGCGGTGAACTCTGCTGAAAGGGCAAAGACCGCCCGGAATGAGGTAAAGACCCGCCTCGGAGATAAAGCCCGGTATTTGACTACAGAGATCGAGTCCCCAGAAAGCCTTGTGGAGAGTCAGGGAGAGGGATCTTCGAGTCGAGGGACAGATCAGAAAATGAGCCAGGAGAAACTGTTGCAACTACCCGAAGTACGTGAGCAAATGGCTAAGATGATAAATGCTCACTGGGAGGGCTGGGTTGATCAGCCGGTGCCCGGGCTTGGCGGCATGACACCCCAGGAGGCGGTAACAACAGCGGACGGCCGGGAGAGCGTGGAAGCGATCCTGGTTGATGCCGAACGGTACGCTGCAGCCGATGAAGCAATGGCGGAGTTCGCACCATCGGCCATTCAGGATGTGCGGCGGCGATTGGGCCTGAATGAATCCTTGAAACCTTAATATCCGGCACAGATAAGCAGGGTGGAGATTCAGCCTTGACGGCTGCAACTTTTTACTCCGGCTGATTGCGCACAATTCTCAATTGTTAAACCAGCTAAATCTGCTAATGCGGATTGTCTTTTATCAAGGGTCATCAGGATGGATTTGATAGAATCTTACAGGGATTGCGTTCTTTGTCCGCGCCAATGCAGGGTAAACCGGATGGCTGATTGCGATGATGCACGGATTGGCTTTTGCGGCGAAACCGATCAGCTCAGGGTTGCCCATTTCGGCCCTCATTTTGGCGAGGAGCCACCCATCTCCGGAAAGAATGGTTCAGGAACCATCTTTTTCACTGGCTGCTCGCTTAAGTGTTCTTTTTGCCAAAACCACCAGATCTCACACGCAGGTCTCGGTAGGAGCACAGGTCTGGAAGAGCTGGGGGCAAAGATTATAGATATGGTTGAACTCGATCATGTCCATAACATCAATTTCGTAACTCTGGACCACTTCTTTCCCCATATCTTTCAATTAGTGTCTCTCCTGCGCCGGGATGGATTTAATCCTCCCATTATCTATAATCTCTCCGGATATCAGACAGTGGCGTCATTGAAGTCAGCCAAAGATTATGTTGATATCTATCTTCCCGATTTCAAATATTCGGACCCATCATTGGCCACAGCGCTCTCGAAATGCAACAATTATCCTCAAATAGCGCTTGAGGCCATCGCAGAGATGGTCAGTCAAAAGGGCTTCTTGGACTCATCCCTCACAGGCGCTCCCCTTGCCACAAGAGGGGTTCTCATCAGGCACCTAATTCTGCCCGGGAAGGTTGCGAACTCGATCAATGCCCTGACCACTCTTTTTGTTGAGTTTGGCCCTGATCTCCCTTTAAGTCTGATGTCCCAGTATCAGCCTGTTGTTCATCAGGAAGATGACGATTTGAATCGACCCGTATCGGAAGAGGAATTTGACAGGGTATATTCCCACGCACAGGAGCTTGGCTTTGAACATCTTTTTGTCCAGTTTCCCGAGAAAGGTACAAGTCAACATCAAGTTCTTTCTCCGTTCTTACCTGATTTTGAAAGACCGGACCCATTTCCGGCTACTGATGCACGCCAGAGTGGAGCCTGATGAAGGCTGGCATTTCTCGGGCTGCGAATAGGCTGTAGGCTTTCTTTTCTTTGCGGCTTTGCGCCTTTGCGTGAGACATTTATGGAGATTCGAAAAACAGAAAAACTATTCGGCATCGGCCCGCTTGGAGCACTTCTCAGCTCCATTCTGCTGGCGCTTTTTTGGTGGGTAGACCACATTCTTGGACACACCTCAATAATAACCCATCCAGCGCCACTAAAGTATGCCGCGGTGGTGCTAATCGCCATGGGTTTGGGCCTCCATTTCTGGACCCTGGTTACTCTGCGAAACTGGTGGATGGACGATCAACTCTGCACCACAGGCCCTTTCAAATATTTCCGTCACCCCATGTATGCCGCCTGGATCACGTTCATATCCGCAGGCATAGCCCTGTTCTTGAACTCCTGGATTTTGCTCTTATGGGTTGCAGCTCTTCATCCGATCTGGTATCTCCTTATCACCAAGGAGGAAAAAATGTTGGCTGAAATTTTCGGAGATGAATACGGAGAGTATGCGGCCCGTACAGGCCGTTTTTTTCCGCGGATATTTTGCCGATGACATCCTTGTTTTGATCAAGTTGGATAGTGCCAAACGGGAATAATTTAAACCCCTTTTAGGGAGAGACTGTTAGAGAGCTTATATGCTAAAGCAGGAAGAAATTGGCAATGAATAAACTTAATTTCGGAAGGAGCTAATAAAATGCTGGTCTTTTCACGAAATCGTCGGACAAAGGCATACTCATTTTTACCGTATCTCCTGATATTGACACTTGCATTCATCCCTGTGGGCATCCTGACATGTTCCACCCCGGCCGGCCAGAGGCAACCCGCGGGCAAGAGTGGAATGCTTATCGACGCCCATAATCACCTGGTTGGGCAGTTCCGTTCCCGGTCAGGGCCTGCATCAGACTACGAGGGCGCAGCAAGAATTACCCTGGCAAAGATGAATGAGTTAGGGATCAAAAAAATGATTATCATGCCACCCCCCTTCTCCCCTAATCATCATGGTATATACGACCTTGAACATCTCGCTGACATCGTGAGAAAATATCCTGATCGTTTCGCCTTTTTAGGCGGCGGTGAAACACTGAATGTCATCATTCAGGAGGCTGTTCATGATGGTCGCACCAGCTCGCTGCAACGTCGCCGGTTCATAGAAAGGGCCGGGGAAATCCTCGCCATGGGAGCGGTCGGCTTTGGAGAATTTGCAATAGAACACCTCTGTTTAGGCAGAAAGCACAATTATCAGTCTGCCCCGGCCGATCATCCGCTCTTTATATTATTAGCTGATATTGCGGCAAAGAACGATGTGCCGATTGATATCCATATGGAAGCCGTCCCTGAGCCTATGCCCCTGCCAAGAGGGCTGAGATCTCCGCCAAACCCAGAAGAGCTGTCACCCAATATTAAGGCATTTGAGCGGCTGTTAGCCCACAACCCGAAGGCAAAGATCCTCTGGTCCCATATTGGCTGGGACAACACGGGCCATCGCACTGCTGCGCTCACCGCCAGGTTGTTAGAGGCGCATCCGAATCTTTATATGAGTTTCAAGATAAGTCCACGAGACAGCCTGGCCGAGACTCGCCCCATAGAGAGGGGCCGCGGACTGAAGGCCGAATGGCTTAAGGTAATAAGAGAGTTTCCGGATCGGTTTATCATAGGGAGTGATCAGTTTTATCTGTCACCTAAGATGCGTAGCCAGATAGGCCCCCGCAGCGTGGAACCTACTAATAAGTTCTTCTCCCTCCTACCCCCCGATCTGGCCCGGAAAATAGGTTATGATAATCCCAAATTCATTTTCAATCTCAAAGATTGATAAAAAAAGGCCCCTGATCCAGGGGCCTTTTCGGAGATTACTCCCATGCCTCCGCCATCTTTTTGTAGAAGGTGTATCTCTCCTTCACGTCCTCTTCCGCCTTTTGAAAGAGTGTTTTCGCATTTTCCGGAAAGGTCCTGGTCAGGCTTGAATAACGCACCTCGCCCATCAGGAATTCCTTGAAATCGGCCTTTGGCTCTTTGGAATCGAGGATAAGCGGGTTTTTGCCTTCATCCTTTAGCATTGGATTGTACCTGTAAAGGAGCCAGTAGCCTGCGTCGACGGCCCTCTTTTCCTCCTCCTGGGTCAGACCCATGTTGATACCATGATTAATACAGGGGGAATAGGCAATGATGAGGGAAGGCCCACGATAGCTCTCTGCTTCCCGGACGGCCTTTAGAAGCTGGTTCTTATTGGCCCCCATGGCAACAGATGCCACATAAACATATCCATAGCTCATGGCCATATGGCCTAAGTCCTTTTTCCGGGTCGGTTTCCCGCTTGCCGCAAATTTTGCAACCGCTCCGGTGGGTGTTGATTTGGAAGATTGCCCGCCGGTGTTGGAGTAAACCTCTGTGTCTAACACTAAGATGTTTACATCGTGGCCCGAGGCGATTACATGATCTAATCCCCCGTAACCAATATCATAGGCCCATCCGTCCCCACCAATAATCCAGATCGATTTCTTGGTGAAGTAGTCGCTCCTGTCCAGTATCTCCAAAAGCAACGGGTTCAATCCGGCATCCGGACCCATAATCCCCAATTCAATCAGGTCAATAATCCTGCGACCGAACTCCTTTGATTTATCCCCGTCATCCATGTTGTCAAGCCAGCCGTTCAGGGCCTCTTTAAGCTCTGCCGATAGATTAGCTTCCAAGACCTCGCGCACAAGATCGGCCAATTTCTCACGTCGCTGGTTCACCGCCAACTCCATGCCGAACCCATACTCGGCATTGTCTTCGAACAGGGAATTGGCCCATGCCGGGCCATGGCCATCTTCATTCACGGTATAAGGACAAACCGGCGCCGACCCACCATAGATAGAAGAACATCCTGTGGCATTGGCAATCATCATCCGATCACCGAAGAGCTGGGTAACGAGCTTGATATACGGTGTTTCACCGCAACCGGGGCAGGCGCCTGAGAATTCAAACAGGGGCTGACAAAACTGGCTCCCCTTCACCGATGTGGCAAGCATCAGGTCATCCAATATGGGCAGCTTTGTTGAAAAGAGGTGATTTGGAACCTCCACCCCCGTCTGTGTGTCAAGAGGCTTCATGATAAGGGCCTTTTTCTTTGAAGGGCAGACCTGCGCGCAGTTACCGCATCCGGTGCAGTCAAGGGTGCTGACCTGGATACGGAACCTCAACCCTTTCAGTTCCTTTCCCTTGGCCGCCATAGTAATGAATTCCTTCGGGGCATTTGCAAGTTCCCCTTTACGAACCAGAACCGGCCTTATGACCGCGTGGGGGCAGACAAGAGAGCACTGGTTGCATTGGATGCACTCCTCGGGTTGCCACTCCGGGACATTTATGGCGATACCCCTCTTTTCATAGCGGGTTGTGGCCGTGGGGAAAATCCCGTCCGGGGGCATGGCGCTAACCGGCAGCTTATCTCCCTGCTGGGCCAACATGGGACGCATGACATCCGTTACAAACTCGGGCTCATCCTTTTCAATGTAGGCCTCGTGTCCGGCCGTGGCCCAGCCTTTGGGAACCTGAATCTTTTTTAGAAAGCCTATAGCCTTGTCCACGGCATCCACGTTCATCTTGACCACCTTGTCACCCTTTTTCCCATAGGTCTTTTTGATAGCCTCCTTCATGTACTTAAAGGCCTTTTCAGGGGGTATGACATCGGCGATCTTGAAGAAAGCCGCCTGCATTATCATATTGATGCGGGCCCCCAAGCCTAATCCGGCAGCGATCTTGACCGCATCAATGTTATAGAATTTAAGCTTCTTCTGGGCGATGGTGCGCTTGAGACGATCAGGGAGCCTTCGGGCCATCTCTTTGGCGCTCCAAGGCGAGTTGAGGAGGAATGCGCCCCCCTCCCTGATCCCCTCCAAAATCTCATACTCATGTACGAATGAGGGGTTATGGCAAGCGATAAAATCTGACTTCTCAAGAAGGTACGGGGCTTGAATCCTGTGGGGCGAAAACCGGAGATGGGACATGGTGATCCCTCCCGATTTCTTGGCGTCATAGGCGAAATAGGCCTGGGCAAACATATCCGTGTTTTCCCCGATAATCTTGATGGCATTCTTATTGGCCCCCACTGTGCCGTCTGCCCCGAGGCCCCAGAATTTGCATCGAACTGTTCCTTCGGGTGTAGGATCAATTTCATCTCGCATCTCGAGAGAGGTATGGGTCACGTCATCTTCTATGCCCACCGTAAAGTGTTTCTTAGGCGCCCTTGATCGCAGATTATCAAACGCGGCCTTGACCATCATGGGAGTAAAATCTTTGCTCCCGAGCCCGTATCTGCCACCTACAATCTGCAAGGCCTCACCCCTTTCCTGTAAGACTGTGCATACATCCCTGTAGAGGGGCTCCCCCAACGCCCCGGGAGACTTTGTCCTTTCTAAGACCGCTATCTTCCGGGCGGTAGCAGGGATGGCTCTCAAAAAGTCGTCCCGTGAAAAGGGCTGATAGAGACGCACCTTGATCAGACCCACCCTCTCACCGATACCGTTCAGGTAGTTAAGGGTCTCCTCAATGGTGTCGCAACTGGAGGCCATGGACACGATAACCCGGTCTGCCTCCGGATCTCCGGCATAATCGAAAAGATTATATCTTCGGCCCGTGAGTTCCCCTACCTTGTCCATTTCTTCCTTAACCACACTTGTTATGGGCTCATAAAAAGGATTAGAGGCCTCGCGGTTCTGGAAAAAGATATCGGGGTTCTGGGCAGTGCCCCGCATTTGCGGGTACTCGGGATTCATGGCCCTCCCTCTGAACTCGTCGATGGCTTCCCAGTCCACAAGCTTAGCCATATCATCGTAGTCTATCAGTTCAATCTTTTGAATCTCCTGGGAAGTCCTGAACCCGTCGAAAAAATGTAAAAAGGGCAGGCTGGTTCGAATACTGGCAAGATGGGCAACGAGCGCCAGATCCATAACCTCCTGGACAGAGGCCGAGGCCAGCAGGGAAAATCCTGTCTCCCGCACCGCATTGACATCACCGTGATCGCCAAAAATAGAAAGGGCATGACCGGCAATGGCACGAGCAGAGACGTGAAACACCACCGGCATCAGCTCCCCGGCTATCTTGTACATATTTGGAATCATCAACAACAGGCCCTGGGAGGCCGTAAAGGTCGTTGCAAGCGCTCCACCGGAGAGGGCGCCATGAACTGCGCCGGCCGCGCCGCCCTCAGACTGCATCTCCACCACCTTCAATACCTGACCGAAGATATTTTTCCGGCCATGGGCGGCCCACTCGTCCGCATATTCCCCCATATTGCTTGAAGGGGTTATAGGGTAAATGGCTGCAACATCACTCATGGCATAAGCAACATGGGTTGCAGCCTCATTTCCTTCAATGGTTTTTTTTATTGGACTCATAATGATTATTCCTTTCTGACAATGTCATTTGGTTACAGCGACCATTGAACAGCAGGTTGCCTTTTCGCAACAATTACGTTATCAAAACAGTATTCCGCCTATACACAAAAAGAATTCAGTTTAAGGGTCAAGTTTCATCTTGTCAAGATATTAAGAGGGCATTTTTATTATGAAAAGAGAATATCCGGAACGTCCTATTCTTGGGGTTTCAGCAGTAATTTTTGTGGATAAATCAGTGGTGTTGGTCCGCAGAAAACAGGAACCGGCCAAGGGTCAATGGAGCCTCCCTGGCGGAGCCGTTGAATTAGGCGAGGGCACTTTGGAGGCATTGGCACGGGAATTACAGGAAGAACTCTCAGTTAAAGTAGAGGTGGGAGGGTTGGTAGGTGTCTTTGACAAGATTTTCCATGACCACAAAAATCAGGTCCAATATCACTATGTCCTCGTTGATTACTGGGGCTGGCTCGTGGAAGGGGATCTGACTCCCGCTTCGGACGTCAGCGAGGCCCTGTTGGTTTCCCTTAATGAGCTTGAAGAGTTTGATGTCGACCAGGAGCTGAAGGAGACGATCAGGAAAGCGTATGGCGCTTGGCAGAAAAGCCTGGACAGTGCGTGAACGAAATAACTGGTGCTCTTCCCTATTTCATAATCTTAATCATAATCGTAATCTTACTCAACACGATTATGATTAAGAGCACGATTAAGAGTATGAATTCGTAAAAAGTCACTCACCCGTTATTGTCACACCCGCGAACGCGGGAATCCAGGGAAATTATCCCGCGGTGGCAGGACTGGACTCCCGCGTTCGCGGGTGTGACGGCTTTAGGCTCTTTAGTTCACTGTGGCTGCAATCCTTGCATTTCCAGATATAGTGAGGAAATCCTATCTGCCACCTGATCTATGCGAAAGACCGCATTGAATCGTTTTCTTCCCGCCTCGGCCATGCGTTTGCGCAGACCAGGCCTTTGGCATAGGAGCTGCAGCGCACGGGCCAAATCATCAACATCTCCCGGTTTTACCAGAAGACCTGTTTCCATCTGACCTATTATCCAGCCCATACCTGATCCAAACACATCGCTGGCTATCACCGCCTTTGAATAACGCATGGCCTCTAAGAGGACCAAACCAAATGCCTCGGTACGTTCTATTGACGGCAAACAAAATAAATCAGATGTCGCAAGCAATGCCCGGAGTGTCTCATCCGATATAAATCCTGTCAGCTCCACACGTCCTCCAAGCCCTAATTGCCGGATGAGTCCGCGTAAATGCTCCTTGCGGTCTCCCTCTCCAACAATAACAACATGCGTTTCCGGCAGATTTGCCGCAGCCCTTATCAAGACCTCATGCCCCTTATAATATGTGAGCCTTCCGACGGAAATTATCCTTGTCCTGCCAGGATGCCATATCCCCTCGGCCCAATTCTCCAGATCGTTGTTAGGCATCTTGAGCCTGTGTTCGTCTAAGCCAAGGGGGATAACGCGGCACTTCTCACGCCAACAAGAAAGGGGCCCACTTGTCTTAAAATATGGCGGCGTAGAGGCAATAATGGCAGATGCCTTTTTCAGGATTCGACGTTCCAGGGGCTGGTAAAAACAATAGGCAATTCCCAGCCGCCGGTCAATATCCGAATTGACAACATCAGAATGCCACTGGATAACCCATGGGATCTTTCGAGCAGAAGGAATTGCCATGGCCCAAAAGGCTGAAGTGTTTGGCAGATGCATGTGCAGGATGTCTGGTCTAAAGGCGCGTATCTCCCGCCTCAAGGCCAAAGCAAATCCGGGGCTGATTGGGGCATACAAAAAGCTGCCGTAGGACGGTACACGATAGACCCTGGCGGCCAGGTCCCCATCGTAGGCCTCCCTTTTGCCGAATTCATGGCCATGGACAAGAGCAGCCGTGTAGACATTTCTTCTCTCCAAGGCAGGGAGCAGATCGCCCATGAAATTTTCCATGCCTCCTGCAAATGGAGGATAAAACTTGCCAATATGCAAAACGCGCATTTAAAAACTTCTCGTATTATGGGGCCAGCCATTCATCCTTCCGTGTGGGAATCCTCCGGGCAATCAGGCTTTGATTGCTTTTTCATGGTATCCATCTCCATTTTTAAGAGACCCAATTCCTGTATCATAACCTTGGCCTGGTCCGTTAATCTGGAAGTTATTAGCGAAAGATGAATCAATATTGAAATGATTGCAATGATAAGTATCAGAAAAATCGCGGCAGGGGCATATGCAATACCGAGAATCCGGGCAATAATTTCAAGGCTGCCCCGCCAGATCGAAAGAAAGAGAAAAACTAACCCGAAGAAAAGCCATAAAATGGAAAATTCCTCTTTTATCCTTTTGTTGCGGATGAGCATTAGTATTAGCCCTATAAAGACAACGCTTCCAAGGATTGAGATATATTGAATAATATTTGTATCAATGTTTTTCAATATAACCATTTAGTCTTTCGCGCTCCTTGACCGCATGGCATTCACCAATACCGCCAGTAATACCTTTATCATATAATACCCTGATTTTATCCCCGTGATTGATGAATTGCCCCGCTTACGCTCCTGCATACATACAGGAACCTCCTTTAATTTGAAACCGTTTTTTCCTAACACCAGGACCGCCTCGGGCTCCGGGTAATCGTCGGGATAGTTTTCTGCAAGGAAGTGAATAGCCTTTTTGCAATATGCCCTGAATCCTGATGTATTATCGGTAATTCTTTGTTTGATCAACAGAGAATTCAGGATCTCAAACACCTTAATCCCTCTGCGACGTAAAGGGGTCGACCTGAATCCATTTTGTTTTTGGCAGAACCTTGACCCGATCACCACATCAGCCTCATTATGCAGGATCGGATCCAGCAATATCTTTATCTCAGAGGCAAGATGCTGTCCATCTCCGTCAAATTGAAAAGCAATATCATAGCCCTTCCGCATTGCATATTTGAATCCTGTCTGCACGGCGCCGCCAATGCCGAGATTGCTTGAAAGGTTTACAACAGAAGCCTGGCCGGTTGACTCTGCAAGGGCCCCAGTCTCATCCTTTGAGCAGTCATTTACCACAAGGATATCAATAAGAGGATTTTCCTCTTTTATTGACTCAATAACATGGATAATGTTTTCTGCCTCATTGAATGAAGGCACTATTGCAAGTATTTTCATAACCATTGAAAGCCGTCAGAATAACGAATTAACCACCATCCATCATGAAAACCTCAGGGCAGTATTTATCTTCTATAGGAAAAAGGGCCTTTTTTCAACCCATTAACCGTCTATGAACAAGTTTTCGGGTAAGGTCTTGATATTTTTTAGAGTTTTGTCATGATTTCAGGATAAAGATTGCAATTGCTGGTAGAATATTGTTGACAGCCTGAACAGGCAAGTTAAGATATTTTTGCCAAGGGCATCAGCCCCATCGCTTGGTCTTCGGCAAATCCTTGATCAAGGACCAGGTTTTGAGGCACAGGCTCGAGGGATTTTGAGGAATTATTCTCTTCTGGATTGGACATGAACATAGTAAGGGATATCATCAAGAAAATCGGTAATACCATTTCAAAATACCGCATGATCAGGCGCGGGGATCGTGTAATCGTTGCCGTATCAGGAGGGGTTGATTCCGTCTGCCTCTTGGACGTACTCCACAGTCTCAAGGAGGTGCTGGGGATAGAATTGGTAGTAGCCCATTTTGATCACGGGCTTAGACCGGATGAGGATGCATCTGAGACTGAATTTGTCAAATCCTTGGCAGCGGCTTTTGCTTGCGATTTTGTTACAAAAAGGGCGGATCCTGACCTACAGTCGGAGACCGCATCATTGGAGGAAAGGGCCAGAGATGTCAGATACCGATTTCTCAAGGACGTTAAGGAGCAATTTTCTGCCCAGAAAATTGCCATAGGTCACAACCTCAATGACCAGGCCGAGACTGTCTTTATGAGACTGCTGCGCGGAAGCGGCCCATCAGGGCTCTCGGGCATACCGCCCGTTCGCGATAACCACATAATTAGGCCGTTGATCGATGTGACCCGGAGCGAAATTGAATCTTACCTTTCCAACAGGGGACTCAGCCACATAACAGATTCTTCCAATTTTGAAACTAAGTACTTGAGAAATGAAATCCGTTTGAACCTCCTTCCTCAGCTCGAAAAGTATCAGCCCAAGATCGTTGAAATTCTCGGCCGGACAGCCGGGATTATGAGAGAAGAAAGCGCATGGTTAGAGGAAAAAGCGGCAAGATGGTTGAAAAAGTGGGCTGCAAAAGGTTCAAATGACGAGATCGTGCTTCCTTTACTCCGGTTCAAGGGGTTGCCTGAGCCACTAAAAAATCATGTTATCAGACAGGCGCTGAAGAGAAAAGGCGGGGGTCTAAGACGGATAGGCTTGCCAAATATAGATGCGATAAAGCAAATAGCAACGGGCAGTAGGCCTCAGGCAGAGATCACTCTGCCCAACATGCTTGCGGTTAAGAGAGTGTACGACAGACTGATTTTTTTAAAGTCAAAACCCGAAACTCCCAAGCGCTTTTGCTGTATTATAGATAAACCTGGAGCGTTTACTCTGGAAACCTTAGGCTGCACAATTCAGATCGAGGAAGTTGAAAGAGAAGTCCTGCCAGAACTGACAACCTCCGCCTGGGCCACCTGTTTGGACGCAGACTTGATAACCTTCCCCTTGATGCTCAGAAACTTCCGGCCCGGTGACAGGTTCGTCCCCTTGGGAATGACAGGCCACAAAAAGCTAAAAAGTTTTTTCATTGACATAAAAATCCCATCCCATGTCAGGGCACGCATACCGATATTGTTTCAGGGGAATGAACTGATTTGGGTCTGCGGTATCAGGATTGATGATCGCTTTAAGGTAACATCAAGGACCCAGAGGATTTTGAAGATCACATTTGATACTCAAGGCAGCACTTTGTATAATGAAGGATTGAAATAGAGATGAACCGCCCCCACATCCGGCAGGGATGCCATTGCAGGGGGGGCTTGAGGCGGGTTTCCTCTATGGTATCCGTTCACGGATTCAGAGATGAGATAGTCCTTTCCTGTTTCATAATCTTACTCAACACGATTATGATTAAGAGTACGGTTAAGATTATGATGTACCTGTAAAAAGCCCTTATTAACGGGCAATTGTGAATCATTGCCCCTAATTGGCTTTAGAAGGATTACCCTGAAACTGTGAACGGTTACCCTCTTTGCCTACTTTCCTGGCGGTATCGGTCTCAAGACGCCATTCTTATCCCTCTTGTTGGGATAAGGCTGCTTTGGAAGCGGAGCGCCGGGAAGCTCTGCAATCGATTTTCCGTATTTCCAATCGGGTGGACAGACAGCAACATATCTGGCATAGCCGCCTGTCCCGCCCTCAGGTTTTGCAAAGCCGATAAGGATAAGGGCGCCGGCTTCGGGGACCTTGTCCAGATTTGTCATCCCTTCGGCCTGACAGAAGTTGTTTTTGAGCAGCCAGTTTTCTCCCTCAAGATTCGGCGTGGTATCAGTATCCAAAGGTTCATGCCCATGAAAAAGGATTTTTCGCTCCAGATGGAGGAGCTTGAGGGCATCCAGTTTGGTCCCTGGAAATGGTTTCTGCGCAAATCGATTTGTCTCTTTCCACTTTTTGTGCCAGTCAGAACGGATGGCCACCACAGATCCCTCGGGGATTTTACCATACTTGGCTTCCCATGCCTTAATATCCTGGATTGTTGCATGATATCCTGGATCTTTTTTCACTTTTTCGTGAATATCGATGATCACGAGCGGTCTGATTGAATAGGTGGCAGGAAGGTCACTGATCGTTGCGCCATACTCATAGAAGTGGGCAGGCGGATCCAACTGAGTACCGTACTGGTCCGTCACAAGTTCATAAGAGCTGGCAATAAATCCATGCTTCTTGTATTCAAAGGCCTCCCCTACCTTACAATATCCCTTATATCCCATCTTTGTCACTTGGAAGGATAACATATTGTAATCATTGGTAGCAAGAAATATTATTAGACGTAAATTGATAATAGAACTGGTGTGAGGGTTATACTGGGGTCTTATAATTTAGCAAATTCTTCAATCCAATTCTTGCCAGTAGTTCCTTTTGTTCCTTTGTCGCACGTGTCAGATTGGTGGCTGAATGGTCCATTCTTGCTACTTCGATTCGATCTATCTGACAGCTTGATAGCTGTTCATATAGTCTTTTGTGAGTAACGACATCGCTGGTTAGTGATCCTGGATTTTCATGAAGCCGAAGCGTTAAGGTGCGATCCATCAAATAGGAAAGGACACATGCCGTATAATGACCTTTTACATGCGCTATTGTCCATACATAGACAGGTGCTACTTGAATAAAGGATTTGATATCTCTAAAACCTTCTTCAATAATTGTTTTCTCCCGATACGGACCAATGATTTCCTCTGCTGATTTTTCGAACCTATCGTGTACTTTTTCCGTATGATTGGTTACTGCTAACCAAAACCCATCTAGCTTGCCTGCTAAATGCATCTTTGCATCATCAACATATGTTGCTGCCTGAAATGTTTTTACTGTGCGCTTTTTGCCACTTGAATAAACAGTCAACCTTTTTGCTCGAAGTCTTACATTAACAAACTGGCTCAATTTTAGTTTTGTCAGCTTTTGATTAAATTTTTTCAGCGTAGGTACTTTGTCTCTTGATTTTTTTGCTGCAAGTAATTCAGCATTCAATGTTTTTGAAAAGGTGCGAAAATTTTCAATCGCTTGCAGTCGAGCCCTTTGTTGGTCTTTAAATAGTTGCGGGTTAAAGCACAGAATATAACGACGCTTATCCTCAACCTTTATCTCCCTGTAATACGTCCGGTTATCTATTTCGGTAAAATCTGGAAGCTGTCCAGCCTGCTCTTCAACCTTATCTGATTCTAAGTGCTCAAATTCTGTAAAATCAATCCCGCAAATATTCTCCATTTGATTTCGATCCATCGCTGTAATGTACTTGATACGATCTCCTTCCAATCGTGTAAGATTGTCATCAGAAACCATCCCTCGATCAAAAACCAACGTCATTTCCATATTTGCGAATCGCTCTTTACAGCAATCCAAAAGCCAGATAATCGTATTTGAATCGGTGGTACATCCAGGCAATACCTCCCAGTAAAAGGGCAATCCATCTCGATTCACCACCAGGGCCAGTACAACATGGTTTTTATAACCCTCTTTACAATGTCCCCAGTTCATTAACATGCATTTTGAGCCACTGAAGGTTGTACTTGAAAGATCATAAAAAACGGAACTTAAAGAATCTGGATTAACCCGCTTTATCTTTTGATAAACATGCTTACAAAGAGACTCCTTTTGTTGTTCAATCTCATTTAATTCACGAAAAATTCTTGATGAGTTTATTTGATCTGTATTCATATTAAGCAACCACGGTAATGCGGTTGCTTTAAACCATTCAGGTGTTTTGGATTTTGCCATTGGATCAATACATCGGTTAATGCTAAGAATACGTGCAATGGTTGATGTATCTACATATTTTTTTTCGTTGGGGTTAAAAACTTCGTCCAGGTTCCAATAATCCCATGTGGCATTGACTACGGCAACATCAAGGTAAGCGTAATGATCAGTAACGACAAGATCATCAAAGGAGGTAACAACAGTATCCGGTTTTTTGATTCCCTTCAAAAGATAGCGCCACCTGAGAACCTCTTCTTCTCCTAATTTTCCAAGTTTTAGTACAATTTCTTTTCG
>JAOZQV010000304.1 GCA_029932035.1 Deltaproteobacteria bacterium
ATCTTACTCAAAACGATTATGATTAAGAGTATGATTAAGAGTATGAATCCAAAATCGTGTCTGAATCACGCCAAGGCGTGATTCAGGCACTACCCGGGCTGGTGCTCTTTTCGAAGCAGGTCATTCACCGTCTTAACTGGATTAAAAGTAACACCCGGAACTTCCACAAAGAGCGTAATCCATCGAGCCATGGACCCGTTCCATAATCCTGGGTGCTCCAACGCCTTGAGATCTTTTCCATCTTTTGATTTCTGGGAGATAACAACGGCCTTTGGATCAACAAATCTACTCAGATTAAAGGGCCTGCCCTGCCAATCACGAACTCCACATACAAGATCCACCGGATTGAAATGGGTAGAAGCATCGAGGATATCCCGCTGTTCTTTGGAATCGAGATCGATCTGGGCGGTTTCTACTATCTGAAGGGACCTTTCGCCGGTTTCGTCTTCCACCCAAAAAGGGCCGCCACCAGGTTCACCTGCATTTTTTACCATTCCACAAACCCTTACAGGGCGATCAAGCCTCTCCATCAGATAAGTCCTCTTAGCCTCAGGGGAGGCGTTCTTTATAAATTCGGGGATTGAAAGCAGAAGTTTCTCCTCTAAAAAGGTGGTAGCCTCGGCTAAAAGCTGATGGTCTGCATCGCCTGATGCCAGTCTTTTCATATAACCTCGGATCTGATTCCGGATGGAAATCAGGTACCCGCCCATGATCTTTTTCCATCTGAAGGTCTCTGGCTTAAGATGATCAGGGACTACGTTGTCAATATTTTTTATGAATATGGTGTCCCCATCTATATTATTGAGGTTCTTGAGCAAGGCCCCATGCCCCCCCGGCCTAAATAGCAACCTTCCATCTTCTTGCCGGAAAGGCGTATTATCCAACTTAACCGCAAGGGTATCGGTCGATTTTGCCTGCATGGAAAAGGAAATATCATAGGCCACACCATATTTCTCCTCATAGGTGGGTCTAACTGCTTTAAAAGAGGAATCGAACCCATTCAAATGTTCCTGTGAAACTGTAAGATGAAGAGGACACCGTCCAACATCATTCGCCACATAGGAAGCGGCCTCAACTAAGTGCTCTTCAAAGGCTGTCCGACTCCCCTCCGGGTACTCGTGGAACTTGAGTAGCCCTTTCGGAAGATTCGCATAATCGAGGCCATCATCTGTGAGAAGAAAACGGAGGATATCTCTGAAATGTCCCTTTTCCAATAAGGCATTTACGTTAAAACCTTTATCAGACAATACCGATTTCAGTTCCCTGAAAAATGCGAATTTTTTTAGCCCCTCCATAAAATCAAGAAGCTGTTTCGCGTCTCCATCTCCTGCCGACACCTCCATGGAAACCGCATCCTCCGTAATTTCCTTCTCCTGATTCAGATACCTAAGGAGGACCTTGAACATCCTTGAGGCCGCGCCTGACGCTGGAACAAACTTGACGCAGTTATGCCCTGACCCCCTCGTCCCATAGATCTCGATCAGAGAGGTCTTCTTTTCCGGGTCAAAAACCATAATGCCATCTCCAACGATACAGGGACCAGCCAATTTAAGAAAGGGTGTAGGCATTTTAAACAAATCCAGTTGCCTATGGGCCTCATCAATAGTAATTCCGTACTCCTTTATCTGTCCAAGATCCCTATCGGTAAAGACATCTTTATCCATCCGTGCCTCCTTCCAGCATTCGATTTAATAGTTGTACCCATATATATAATTCCATGCGGGCACTTGCCGTCTATAATCATCAAGATCTTAAAATTTCGGACAAGTCTTAGGAATCTTCAGCATCCTGCATCCAGTCAATGTTGATAGTCAAGCAGTCCGGATGTCAACAAAAAAGTGAATACACATCTAAAAAATAGGGGTAGAATGACATACGACCCTAAGGACATATTAGAAATTTATATGGAATTTATAAAATTTATAACTATAATAATGGAGTTTTGATTCGAACCATTGACTTGCTTAAGTGAACAATAACCTATGCACAACTAACTGTAATTATTAAACACCTTTAATGGAGGCTATGCTAAAGTGAACCCATTTTACAAAAACCTTGCCCTCTGGCTTGTAATCAGCCTTATGATGGTGATGCTTTTTCAGATTTTCAAACAGCCCGACAGGGCCAGTATAGCTATCAGCTATAGTGACTTTTTGAACATGGTTGACAGTGGAAGCGTCAACCAGGTGACTATTAAAGGGGAAAATATCTCCGGGATGTCCGGGCAGGGGCCCTTCAAGACCTATGCCCCTAAAGATCCTGAACTCATCAGCCTGCTCAGGAGTAAAGGGGTCAAGATAACAGCAAGGCCCCAGGAAGACTCCTCGTGGTTCCAAGTCTTTCTCTCCTGGGTCCCGATGCTGCTGTTGATAGGCGTATGGATATTTTTCATGCGCCAGATGCAGGCAGGAGGAGGAAAGGCCCTATCCTTTGGAAAAAGCCGCGCCAGGCTCATGAGCGATTCTCAGGAAAAGGTCACCTTTGAAGATGTGGCGGGTATTGATGAGGCCAAGGAAGAGCTTGGAGAGATCGTAGAGTTCTTGAGCGATCCCAAGAAATTTACCAGGCTCGGGGGCAGAATCCCTAAAGGCGTCCTACTGGTAGGCGCTCCAGGCACGGGAAAAACACTTCTTGCAAGGGCCATTGCGGGCGAAGCAGGTGTCCCTTTTTTCACCATAAGCGGCTCAGATTTTGTGGAGATGTTCGTAGGGGTAGGGGCTTCGAGAGTCAGAGATCTCTTTAACCAGGGGAAGAAGAATGCGCCCTGCATAATATTCATAGATGAGATAGACGCTGTCGGCCGGCATCGTGGAGCCGGCCTCGGGGGCGGACACGATGAGCGTGAACAGACCCTTAATCAACTCCTCGTGGAAATGGACGGTTTTGAGTCCAATGAGGGAGTCATACTCATATCGGCAACCAACAGGCCGGACGTGCTCGATCCTGCCCTGCTGAGGCCCGGCCGTTTCGACCGGCAGGTGGTGGTGCCGGTGCCGGATCTCGGGGGACGGGAGGGTATCCTTCGAGTTCATCTAAAGAAAAAGCTGGTGGCTGATAACCTGGACATCTCCGTGCTTGCCAGAGGCACACCCGGGTTTACAGGCGCTGACCTTGAAAATATGGTAAATGAGGCCGCCCTGATGGCAGCAAGACGGGGTAAAGACAGGGTGGAGATGGAAGATTTCGAAGATGCCAAGGACAAGGTCCTGATGGGCACAGAACGTAAAAGCATGATTATCAGCGAAGAAGAGAAAAAAATTACCGCCTATCACGAGTCGGGGCATACCCTGGTAGCCAAGTTACTTCCCGACACAGATCCTATTCACAAGGTGACCATTATCCCGCGAGGTCGCGCTCTCGGTCTCACCCAGCAGCTCCCGATCGACGAAAAGCACACTTACCCGAAGGAATACCTCTTGAATAACATCACAATATTGATGGGGGGAAGGGCCGCTGAAGAAATCGTTCTCAACACCGAAACAACCGGCGCCGGAAACGATATTGAGAGGGCGTCAGAGCTTGCCCGCAAAATGGTCTGCGATTTTGGCATGAGTAAGGAATTGGGCCCTTTGAGCTTCGGGAAAAAGGAGGAACAGATATTCTTAGGGAGGGAACTCTCCCAGCACAGAGATTATGGTGAAGAAACAGCGCGAAAAATAGATGAGGAAGTGCGCAGTATCGTTACCGGCTCTTACGAAAATGCCAGCAGGCTTATCAGGGATAATCTGGATACCATAAACAGAATGGCCAATGCCCTCCTTGAGAAGGAGACCCTCACCGGCGCAGACGTCAACGAGATAATGGCAGGGGATCATAAATCGGGCGTAAAGAAAAGGGCCAAGAGTGAGAAAGAGCCTGCTCCCCCCAAAGAAGTCAAGCCTCGCTCAGCATCAAACTTAGAAAAGGCTGACGTTGAACCTCCTGAGGGCGGGAAAGAGTAGGATGGGATTTGTTCTAAGCTGGAAAGCCTATCGCCTTGACTTACGCAGGAAGACCCACGTCATGGGCGTCCTCAACGTAACTCCCGATTCCTTTTCAGACGGGGGCCATTATTTTGAGACGGACAGGGCAGTGGAACATGCCCTCGCAATGGATCGCGACGGAGCAGACATAATCGACATCGGAGGAGAATCAACCAGACCATATTCCAGAAAAGTCTCTACTGCTGAAGAGATAGACCGGGTGATCCCGGTCATAGAGGCGCTCCGGGGAGAGGTCTCCACTCTCATCAGCATAGACACCTGCAAGAGCACGGTGGCAGCAGAGGCATTGAAGGCCGGGGCGTCTATCATCAACGATATCAGCGCCCTCAGGTTTGATCCGGAGATGGGCCAGATTGCAGCCCATGCAGGTGTTCCCGTGATCCTTATGCATATGAAGGGCACGCCCGGGGACATGCAGAACAATCCTGCATACGATGATCTAATCAAAGACATTCTGGCCTTTTTAAGAGATGCCGTTGATCGTTCCGAGGCCGCCGGCATTAGCAGGGAATTGACTGTCGTAGACCCCGGCATCGGCTTTGGAAAGACTTTTGATCACAATCTCAAAATCATCAGAGATCTTTCCCGATTCAAATCCCTTGAACGACCCGTTTTGTTAGGCCCATCCAACAAGGCCTTCATCGGGCATATCTTAGAGAAAGCACCCAATGAAAGGGACACCGGCACCATGGCTGCTGTGGCCGCGGGAGCAATGAATGGCGCTCACATCATCAGGGCGCATAACGTCAAAAAGGCAGTGGAGACGGTTAAGAT
>JAOZQV010000023.1:0-10832 GCA_029932035.1 Deltaproteobacteria bacterium
TTGACTTTGCGGGATTCCCGTCAATTCGGAAAGCTCTTTTTGAATCATTCCTTCCTTCAATCTTGATCCGGATAAACAGACTACCGGCAGTTCTTCATCCGTATATTCGGGAAACAGATCACGCAAGGGACTCTAAATGAAACTGAAAACGTCCAACGCCAGTACCGTCGAGAAGGACTGTGCAGTAGTCCATGGATTACCGGGTTGTAAAGTCTCCATAACCCATTGAGACACCATTTTTTTGCCAAACAGGCGTTTTCCTGCCGATGGACTTTTGCAAAGAACTTCAGAGACCATCAATTCAGCGCCAGATGCGCTGCATAACGCCCCGGCATGAGTTGCAGGCCTTTAAACTTTGAGAACCTATGAACTTTACGTAAAACCCCCTGCCTATTCCTGTCAGCTCCATCCCATTTGTTCCGACTTCGCCTGTTACATTACCTTACCGTCAATTTCCTCGACAGCCTCTTTGACTTTACGAGCCGCTTGATCTGGGTCCAGCCCGGAAATGTCAACCTGCAGGTTGGCCCGTTGGTAACTCGTGCGAAAATAGGTGATGTCCTTCTTAATCTCTCTCAGATATAATTTCTTCTCCTTTGGAGTCAGCTTCTTCTCGATCGGACGGGAGTCTATATCGTAGAAGCTGATCCTCTCCAGGATGTTTTCCGGCTTGTCGGTAACCACTACAGTGATTCCATTGGCTTTCTTTATTGCCCGCAGGTATCCTCCCATCAGGCCGCTCGGCGGTAAGGCTATCACACAGTCTCGGCTCTCTGGACGATTCAGCAAATGCCCCAGAGCCTTCGCGGCTTCGTTGCGGAAAGAGTGCATCGTAAGGAATCTGTCCTGGAGTCGCTCAATGCTTTTCTCGAAGAAGCTCTCGACCTCGTTATCCAGATCGAAAAACCTGATGCCCAGAAGCTCCCCCATTTTTTTACCGATCGTCGTCGTTCCGACACAACTGACGCCTGTCAAAAATATGCGCATTTCTATACCTTGTCCGTGGTCTCCAACGATTTGTTCGCCTCAAGCGTACCACGAGTGCTTAACTTCTATTTGCCATTTATACCCCCTGCCAGTGATGTGAAAAAATCAAGCCGGTCTTATCCAATTTATCAAGAAGATCCCTCCGTTCTCGATCCAAGACTTTCAGTCTTCTTTTCTTATAGGGCTTTTTTGTGGATACCCGGGTCTATTTGTAAATCAGTAAGTATCTCGAAGACAATGTCGGGGGCGTAGATGTATTGATAGCCCTGTTTTCGAGAAGTTCGATTGTGAATTTCTCTATCGCACTTTCTGTTATTTTATCTTGCATCTTTTTTGCCTGTAATTCTCTTTATCTCTTTATCAAAATCGGATATGTAATCATACATCCTGTATTACCCTATATTCTTCGAACTCCTTTTCTGCCTTGAGTTTAGTCTGCAACGCGTTAACTTTGCCCTTATCCTGTAAGATCGGGTATTTGGACAATTCCAAAAAGTTGTGCAGAATTTCAATCCAGTCCGTCATTTTCATCAAAATCTGCCGTTTAGCTCGGTTTTCCGCATAATCCCTGCCGAAAACCTGATTGCCCTGTTTGAGCCGTTCATCATCCAACACAAAGCCCTTGATGATGTATTCTTTTAGGGTTCTGGTAGCCCAGATGCGAAATTGGGTGGCTTCGTATGAGTTGACGCGGTAGCCGACCGAAATAATGGCATCGAGGTTGTAGAACTCCATTTTCCGGTTAATCTGCCGGTTTCCTTCTTTTTGAACTGTTTCCAAAATGGAAATAGTTGTGTCCTTTTGCAATTCTTTGCTTGCAAATATGTTTGACAGGTGCTTGCTGATGGCGGGTATTTTGACCCCGAAAAGCTCAGACATGGCCTTTTGCGTAAGCCAAACCGTTTCGTCTTTAACAAAGACCCCAACATTCACCTTCCCATCGTTTCCGGTGTAGAGGAGGAAATTAGACTGCTTATCAGAGAGATTGTTTTTCATTGTATTTTCCTTGTTGGGTTCTCGCTGGAGTCGAGCTCCTGCGAGGAGGTTTCCAATTCTGTTAGACTGCATTTCTTTCCAGAAATCAGTCTCTTCAATGGCTATACTCTCAGAGTTTTCGGATGAGAGAATACTGACTTCAAATTTTTTGCTAATCCAGCCAATAAGCTCGTCAACATCATCCCCATGAAGGGATAACTCAATACGGGGCTTTTTCACGAGAGCCAACATAATACACCTCGATTTCGATTTCCCCTTGCCGCCACTCCCAGCAGGCCACATAGCGATAATTCAAATGGCAGTGGTATTTGCCATCTCCCAAGGGGGAAAAATTGTTCCAGCTTTTTTGAACCGGACCATCTGCTTTGAGGTCTTCGATCAATAAAAATAGCAGCTTCTTCACATTTGCAGGCAGTTTTGTCAGCCCAAAGACCTTATACCCGACATTCAGAGCCTTTGCCACATCGGGGCTGATGAGCACCAAATTGATACCTTGTTGGATCGCCCCTCCTGCCCAATCACTCACCATTTCTTTGCGCGAAGTGGCAATAGTCAGCATTAAAAAATAGCCAAGATATAGACAGTCCTTACCATGAAGAACATAACCAAAAGGTTCAGAAGTCCACCGATAAAAGAGATAACACCGTTTTCTACTACGATCCTCCTGGTGCGTCCCTTCCACAACAGGAGAAAAATCCACCACACGACGAGGAAAATGAGATAGGACAGACCTCCCGGAATGCTAAGAATCAGATAACCACTTCAGGCTTCCTCGGCCGTATCCCCGGATATGAGCACAAAAAGCACGATACATATAATCTGGTAAGCGAGTGCCGCCAAAGCCAGCACCAAGTTGATTCGCGATCTCGTGTCCAATGATTTCATGAAATCCAAGCCCTTTCGTTAATATAATATCATGATCATTGAGAAGCGCAGCGGAATTGCCAGTCCGCGTTAAGCCGCTTCGTTAGCCGATTATTTGATTTTATCCTTTTTCTGAGGATTGTATCTCCCGCATAGTAGCTGAATATTATCTGGTGTATTAGATGACCCCCATCATTGTACGATTCGAGCACGTTGTTGGTTTTTCTCCATGTCTACTCAAAGCTCGCTCAGAGCTTTGAGTCTCTTCTGTGTTTCCTCGGAAAGATGTTGCATGTGGTCTGATGTGAGCAATCCATTTCGCCCAAGTGCGACAAGTTTCATCAACAATGTAGAGCGACGCCAATCGTCGAAACAATCTGCAACTATGCCATCTGACTCCTGAACATGCCTGTAAAGACGTCCGTACCTTTCGTGTTCAGAATTCGCTTCCAACTTGAGAATATCCATGGCTTGCCCATTGATATGCTCACACAGGTCGGAGACAAGATCTTCCTTAACCTTATTCATATACTTCCAGTCACGCTCTGGTGGTGATGTCATCTGTTTCTCCTTATCCTATTTATCTGGGTTTGACGATTGAATTTATACATTTGCTTATTAGTCATAGGATAAACGAGTTTGCTTGTCCAATAATGTTGGTTGAATAATTTCTTGCCACTCGGGATTATCCCATGTTCCCAACTGATCGTGCATATTGAGGTATTTTTGAGGGATAGGGTGCGTACCATAAACGACTTCAAGACCATATTTTGTTTTGATAAAGTCACGAAAATAAGTGATATGAGGGCATGGAGGATACCCAACAATTAATCCGGTGGCAAGATGTACCGCCTCTGCTCCGTTTCCCTTCATTTCCTCCACAGCATATTCAACATTACCACCAGGACACCCATCGCAAGAGGTATACCCGACAACTTCAACTTCCATATTCTTGTACCTGCTAAACGCGCCTTCCCTGTTCCGCAACGATCTGAAGCACTTTCCGCCTGCACACCTACGGTAACGGTCACAGATGATTATACCAATCTTTGCTATTTCTTCCATGTCATCTCCTCCTAAAAACCCTTTCTTTTATTGAACTATTTGTCGCGTGAAAATCGCGATTTTACTTTCAACCAACTCTTTGAAAAGATATTATTGGGTATTGAGATATGGGTCAATCAAAAAGATAATGGCAAAGTCAGTCGCGGCAGGGGAACTGCTCGGAAAGTGATTTTTTGAATTGACAATAAGCTTCGTCCGCTGCAAGATTAGCATGTTTACAGCTTGAAATCATTATATGGAAGTTTTGACTCACACAGGCCACGATAGGCGAGGAGTGGAATGAAAACCGATCTTAAAGGGCTTAGTGCCCGTGAAACAGAAGAGTGGGCCGTCAGACATGGCCTTGAACCATATAGGGGGAGGCAAATCCGGCACTGGCTTTTCACAAAGCTCGCAGGGTCATCTGATGAGATGGGCAATATCCCTAAAGCCATCCGAGCCCTTGTCAGAGAAAACGCGATCATCAACCCACTTGAAGAGGTCAAGACCTTAGAGTCAGAAGACGGCACACGAAAGCATCTGTTCAAATTGCAGGACGGCCATCTTATTGAATCGGTGCTCATCCCTGAAAGGGATCACCTCACCCTCTGCATCTCCTCACAGGCAGGCTGCGCCATGGGCTGCCGCTTCTGTCTGACTGGACAACAGGGTCTTAAAAGGGACCTGAGCGCCTCGGAGATCATAGAGCAGGTGATCCTTGTAAAGAGGTCTTTGGAAGATCCTGAGCACCTGAGAAATATCGTGCTCATGGGGATGGGAGAGCCCCTTGCCAATTATGACGCGGTTATGAAAGCCCTTGGTAACCTGATTGCCGATGACGGGATGAATTTCTCTCATAGGAAGGTTACCCTTTCCACATGCGGTCTGGTCCCCGAGATGAAAAGGATGGGGAGGGATATTACGATCAACTTGGCTGTATCCCTGAATGCCGCGGACGATGAGACCCGAAGTTCTCTCATGCCGATCAACTGGAAATACCCTCTAACAACCCTGATCCGGGCCTGCAGAGAATTCCCCCTCCCCAACAGGCGGATGATTACCTTTGAATATATCCTCATCAATAACGTAAACGATCGAAATCAGGACGCACTAAAGCTTTCGAGGCTTCTATCGGGCATGAGGGCCAAGATCAACCTGATTCCACTAAATCCCTCCCCCAACTATGACATGACACCCCCTCCCATGAACAGGATACTTCATTTTCAAGATTTTTTGGTAAAGCACCATTTCACGGCCATTATCAGAAAGAGCAAGGGAAGGGATATCTTAGCTGCGTGTGGCCAGTTGACGGGCGCTTTTGCGGGGAATCCTGAAGGATAGGTAGCGCCCATCCATAAATGGCTATTTTCCAGGCTTCTCTTCAGCGGATCTTGTCGTCGCACGCACCGATAGAACCGGGCACGGCGCCTGCCTCACAACACGATCAGTGGTTGATCCCACAAACAGGGTCTCAACCAGACCATGACCTCTGACTCCCAGGACGATCAAATCGATGTCATGAACCACCGCATACTTGGTCAATTCTTCGTGGGCCTGTCCGGCTAAAAGAGTTGTGTTTGGAGTGCACCAGTTATGCGCATCTTCAGGAACCATTTCCGTAATCTTTTCGCGTAACTTCTTTCTCAGATCCTGCTGAAATTCCTCTTTTTCTTCTCTTGCCGGCTTGAGCAGGTCTTTGTAGACCGCCGGTTCAATCACGTGGGCGAGGTGGACCTCCGACTGAAATTCCTGGGCCAGACTGAGGCCATATTGGAAGGCTAAGGCAGAGTCAGGGGAGAAATCGCATCCCACAAGAATCTTGTTGAAGCGGAACTTCCCGTTCACTTCAGCAACGTAATCCTGTTTCAGACCACGTACCACAAGTAAAGGGCAGGGAAGCGTCCGCATCAGACGCTCGGTTACTGATCCGAGAATGAGCCGTTTTAGACCTGAGCGACCACGGTTGGCCGATACAACCAGATCGGCATTTTTCTCTTCAGCCGCGCGGGCTATTTCATCGGCTGTATGACCCAACGGGGTCAGTGGTTCCCATTCAATTGACTGGTCATCTATCAATTCCCTAAGATGCTCATAGGCATAATTAGTGATTCTTCTCTCTTGCTCCAAAGGATCTGCGAAACCCTCTCCGTACATGGCTACAGATGATAGATCAATCACATGGCACAAATAGAGTTTGGCGCCGAGTTCTTTGGCCAAAGCAACCCCAAAATCAACGGCTTGATTGGAGATTTCTGAAAAATCGGTGGTGCAAATTATGTTTTTTAGTTGCACTTTCATAGCCCTATCCCTCCTTTCTCCGTTTGTTCCATATTGCATTTACCGTTCACAAGCTCAAAGGTGCAGGGTTATGGAAAGGCCTTAAGTTCCTGCACCCTCAAGGATTTCCCGAGGCTATGGCTCATGATAAATCGGTTTTCCCATTTCCGAAAATGGGAAATTATGAAACACATTATATCCGTTATAGTCCAGCACCCGTAAATCATCTGTTTGGCTAAGATCTCCCATAACAACCGAAAAATGATTCCCATACTTAACCTTTGCCTTTTCAATCGGAACCTCAGAGGCAATGAACTTCCTTATCCCTTTCGCATCAAGCTTGGCCACGAACTTGGGATCCTCGAAAGTTTCATAGCTGGTTAAAATGAGAATCGGACCCGTTCCTGTGAAAATAATGCCTGCTTTCATGGTATTACCTCCTTTCTATGGTTAAAAGTGGGTAAAAACAGAAAAGGATACTCTTCATCAAAGCGCGGACTGTTAAAGGTTAGAGCGATTGCTTAAACAACAGAGAAAATTGAATTGGAGACACATACCGTTCAGCGCAGAATCTTGTTTTAAGAAACTTACAGTTTATCTGCAACTCTGATCAGATAGATTGGGCCTTATCAAAGGCGGTAGAAACGCAGTACGAAGATCTATTCCACTATGGCGTATGTGCTGATTTCATCTCTTTAGTAAATATAACACAAAACAGTGAACCTTCAAGCAGTTTTGACCTTTTTTGTCAGTTTTATCTTGATATTTTCCTTGCCTGTGTTAGTTTAACGGATTCAAATTTTAGGGAAGGATTTGTGTAATGGCAGAAATGAACGGTGACAAAATCAAGCTGGATTTTTCCAAAGGGAGTGGGCTCTTACCGGCGATTGTTCAGGACCATGAATCAGGGAAGGTGTTGATGCTTGCCTATATAAACGAGGCCTCATGGACAAAAACCTTAGAAACGGGAGAGGCCCACTACTGGAGCCGCACACGCCAGGAGATCTGGCACAAGGGCGGGACTTCCGGTCATGTGCAGATAATCAGGGAAGTCTACGCGGATTGCGACAACGACACGGTTCTATTTAGGGTGGACCAGGTTGGTGGCGCCGCATGCCACACAGGATATGAGACCTGCTTCCATAAAAGCATAGATCGTGACGGCAGGGCGACCGTGGTGGGGGAAAAGGTATTTGACCCGGAAAAGGTGTATAAAAAATGAGAAAACTGAAATTCGGCATCCCCAAGGGGAGTCTGCAAAAAGCGACAATTAATCTCTTTGAGAAATCCGGCTGGCGGATAAACATTAATGGCCGGAGCTATTTTCCCGACATTAATGATGAAGAAATCGAATGCGCCATCTGCCGGGCCCAGGAGATGTCCAGGTATGTTGAAAACGGCACACTTGATGCTGGTCTCACCGGCAGGGACTGGATAGAGGAGAACGAATCTGACGTGGTGACGGTGGATGATCTGGTCTATTCCAAAGTAAGTCAAAAACCGGCCAGGTGGGTCCTGGCTGTAGCGGCAGGCTCAAAAATCGAACGGCTTGAGGATCTCCAAGGGAAAAAAATTGCCACGGAACTCGTGAATTTTACAAAGAAGTTTTTTAAAGAAAAAAATGTGGATGTGAAGGTGGAATTCTCCTGGGGCGCCACTGAAGCAAAGGTGGTATCAGGACTTGCTGACGCTATTGTCGAGGTGACAGAGACCGGGAGCACTATCAAGGCCCACGGTCTTAAGATCATTTATGATCTAATGCAGACCAACACCCAACTGATCGCCAACAGGGATTCCTATAAGGACAGCTGGAAAAAGGCCAAGATAGGACAGATCATCCTCCTCTTAAAAGGCGCCCTCAGGGCGGAGAATATGGTAGCCCTGAAGATGAATCTCCCGCAGGAAAAGGTGGAAAACATAATTGGTATCCTACCGAGCCTGAACGCCCCCACCGTGGCCGGACTCTATAATTCCGACTGGGTCTCGGTGGAAACCGTTGTTGACGCAAAGGTTGTCAGGGATTTGATCCCCCGTCTGATGGATGCCGGGGCACAAGGAATTATAGAGTATTCGCTGAATAAGGTTATCTAATGGCTAATATAACCAAAAGGGCCAAGGATATCCCTCCCTTTATAGTGATGGATGTTCTTGAAAGGGCGCATGAGCTTGAAAGAGAGGGTCGTGATATAATTCATCTGCAAATCGGCGAACCCGATTTCTCCACCCCCGGGTGTATCTGCGATGCGGCCCGTGAGGCTATTGAGAGGGGGGAGACCCATTACACCCACAGTCTGGGGCTAATTGAACTCAGGGAAGCAATCTGCGAATACTTCTACGGCAAATATAGTGTCACAATTGATCCGGGTCGGATCCTCGTTACCTCAGGCACCTCTCCCGCGCTCTTCATGATCTTTTCCGCCCTCTTAGAGGCCGGGGACGAAATCATAATGTCTGACCCTCACTACCCCTGCTATCCCAATTTTGCTGAGTTTTTGGGGGCAAAACCTGTTCCTATTAAGGTGGAAGAAGAAGATGCATTCCAGTTACGTCCCAGTGAGATCAAGAAAAAGATAGGTCCAAAAACCAGGGCCATTCTTATCAACTCCCCATCAAATCCCACAGGGAATCTCCTCTCAAGGGAACGAATGGAGGAAATCGCAGGATTAGGCCCCCTTGTTGTATCGGATGAGATCTATCACGGGCTGGTTTACGGAGAAAAAGAGCATTCCATCCTCGAATTTACAGATAACTCCTTTGTTTTAAACGGGTTTTCCAAGCTCTATGCCATGACCGGGTGGCGTCTCGGCTATCTCATTGCCCCCCCTGAGTTTGTCCGTCCCCTGCAGAAGATACAGCAGAATTTCTTCATATCGGCAGGGAGCATCTCTCAATGGGCAGGGATTACCGCCCTCACTAAGGCCGATGCAGACGTTGAGCAAATGAAGTCCATATATGATGAACGGCGCAAGTATATGATAAAGAGAATCAGAGAGATCGGTTTCGGCCTTGCCGTAGAACCGGCAGGCGCCTTTTACATGTTAGCCAATGCCAAACATCTTGCTGAGAGTTCCTACGATCTGGCCTTTGAGATCCTTGAAAAGGCAGGGGTTGGAATCTCTCCGGGGATCGATTTCGGCAAAGGGGCCGAAGGGTATCTCAGATTTTCCTATGCCAATTCCCTTGAGAACATAAAGGAGGGGTTGGACAGGATCGAACAGTTCCTCGCACGGTGGTAAAATGGACGTCGAGTTTATCATAAGCGCCTTCAAGGAAAACCAGTATCCGATATCAGACCGACCGGAGATCGCCTTTGCCGGCAAATCCAATGTGGGCAAATCCTCCCTCATCAACACCCTTGTAAACAGGAAAAAATTAGCGAGAACAAGCTCCACACCAGGAAGAACCCAGTCAATCAATTTTTTTCGATTCGGCAAAACGCTCTACCTCGTTGACCTCCCAGGCTACGGGTTTGCCCGAGTGCCGGTCAAAGTCAAAAAATCGTGGCAACAGATGGTGGAGACCTATTTAATAAGACGACCGCTACTGAAAGCGGTGGTAGTGATTTTAGATATAAGGAGGAACCCTGCATCAGGAGACGTAGATCTCATTAACTGGCTTCGATACTATAATATTTACCCCATCATCGTGCTTACCAAGGCGGACAAGGTCTCACGCCAGCAGGGTAAGAAGCGGGCCGGGCTGATCGCAGGCCAGCTTGCCGGGATTTCTCCTGACGGGCCGGTGGTTTTTTCCGCGAAAACCAGGCAGGGGAAGGATGAGATATGGGAAAGAATAAGAGAGGCCTGTGGATTGAATAGGGAAGTTATTTAGCTCAGGTACTATCTACCCACTTGAACGAGACAGTCGTTGACAAGTTCCCGGGCCTTTCCCCTTAACACCACTGCAAAATCATCGCTCCTGGCCAGGCCCTCTTCGATGCGGTCCAGCACGTCATAGAAGATGTCCCATCCCTCCTTTTCATCCCTGTACTTTGCACTTAGAGGGTTAGGTGTGTTGCCCAGGTCTCTGATGAGGCCTTCAAGCCGACTCGCAGACAGGGTCAACAGTTTGAGCCCTTCCTCTTTCCTGACTGGATCATCCGGGGCAAAAAACCCTGCAAGGTTAAGGGCCAGACGCAGATAAACCACGGTGAAGGGGATCTTCGAGACAAAACAGCCGGTGAACGGGTCAATGATACGTTTCGTCTGTTTTACAGACCATGGCAGGGCACGGGCATAATAAGTAAAATAGAGGGTCCGTACCAGATCGCCGATATATTTTCCGAGCTTCGCCCCCTCGATCGCCTGACCTGCAAACGCCTCTTTGTCATGACGCATGATCAGACCGGGCTTATGGAGATAGCGAAGGTTTTTGTCGGGACTTTTGAACAGACAGCAGAGGAGATACGCCTGATCCTCGGCCCGACCGATAAACGAAGGGGTAAAGGGGCGATGATTGCGAATGCTGTCGATTAGGGCAGCGCTTGTCCCACCGGTCACATGGATCCGCTGGATACAGGTCTCAACACCGTCCAGGATATCATTATTGTACCGAACCATCATCTCCGCCCGGGTCGAGAGCGCCATGGGAAGAGGACTATACAAAATAACAGCCTCCCCTTCAGGACCCGACTCCGGAATCGGCACGTCAGGTGTAAACAGACC
>JAOZQV010000023.1:10842-17177 GCA_029932035.1 Deltaproteobacteria bacterium
TTGACCAGGGCCCCGGCCATCAGCCCCAACTCTACCCCCCCCCCATCTGTCTCTGTCCCTTCTGCCCCCCACAGCGGTGTGACAAAATGTTCCAATGCAGACTTTCCGGTCTCAGCAACCAGGGCCTCCTCATCAAAGACCTGGTCCAGATCAAGCTTGAAAGACCCCTTTACCTCTGGGTCGACCAATACCTGCCAGAAGGCAGAGATGGCCTTCAGGAAACTGTAGTGTCTGCCATATTCACCATCAACACCAAAGACTCTTTTAATGGGATCACCGTCAGAAATGCCTAAATATTTTTCTGCTCCCGGCAATATAATGTCGTCAAGGATTTGCTTAGTATCTACCTCGGAAAAAAGATGTATGTTAAGATGGGGAAATGGATCTGTCCCGGCATACACCTCTCCGAGATAGTCTTTGACAACCCTGTGGAGCCCGTCGTGGGTAACCGATACGGACAGGAGACAGGTCATTCTGTCATCAGGCCTGACAACCCCACGCGCCTTCTCAAAGGCCATTGCGTTATTCAGGCCTCTGAGTCCATATATTGCTTCATTTTGTTCGTTTTTTACCCCGATCTGGATCGGGTGATCAAACCAGTATTTCTGTTTTTCTTGAGCAATCTGCTTCAACTCCCGGAGCATGTCGGTTTGATATGGCAGGGAATCGATATCCTCTCCGTTATCCGGGACCGTAATCAGGAGATTGGACATGAAAAGGATTTGACGTGCTGGTTTATTAACCGGCTTCTGATTCAACCTTGTGATACGGACGCGTCTTTTTTTGCGAAGCTCGCTGATCCGACCTTCATGGTCCCCGATACACCAGACCCCTTCAGGAAAAAATAGCTTCCAGATCTTCTCCCGGGCATCATCCCCAAGGGAGGTGCCGGGGCGCGTACTCCATTGAGCCGCTTCATCAAATGCCCCATTATATGCCTTATCTGTCAGGCATGCCTCTGAAATCTCTTTAGTAATCCGCCTGACCCCCTCTGTGTAGAAATGCGCGATCTTCCCCCACCTCTTATCTCCCTTCAAGGTCTCTAAGTATTCACCCGCCTGTTTATACAGGGAATGTGCAGACCCTGAAAGCACGACCAGAAAAGCGGCATTGAGGTTCTGCGCAACCTCCGCATCTTCCTTTTCCTCCGGACTAAACTGATCAGCAGCAGCAAAACCTGAAAGTGGTCTGTTCCCGTTTACCGAGTCGACCATACGCCGTATAATGGTCTCAAGAGGCTTTTTCATCTCTTTACTTTCCTCCCTAAGACCAAGGGTCTTCTCCTCCGGAGCGGTCAGGACGACCCATATCATTCTCCCAGCTTGGAGGTCTATTTTCATAAGGCTGGTACTTCCACCCTTTCAATGGAGATTTTGAACACGATGCGGGGACAAAACACGCCAATACAAACAACAGCAAAACAGCGATTCTGATAATCATCTTTATCTTCTTCATCATTATCTCCTAACCTGGATAACCGGTGATATCCCTAATACGACCATAAAGGGGCTTAAGGTGTTTGTACATCTTCTTGTATACCTGACGGTAAAGGGAATCGTACAGTTGATGGGTCTTCATATCCGGTTCAAAGACCTCTCCGATGTGGGTCATTGCCTTTATCGCAGACTGGAAATCGTCGTGAAGACCGAGCCCCACGGCCGCATCGACGGCCGCGCCCAAACCCGATGTCTCATATATAGAGGGCTTGGCCGTCGGAATACCGAAAACATCTGCTGTGACCTGCATGGCAACCCTGCTCTGTGAACCTCCTCCGGATACCCGCAGGCTCTTGATCGGGACCTTGGTTCGTCTTTCTATCCGCTCAGACCCTTCCCGGAGCGCATATGCCAGGCCTTCTAAGATTGAACGGTAAAGATGGGCCCTGGTATGGACATCGCCAAAGCCTATAATGGCGCCCTTCGCCTCCGGACCCGGCGTCTTTATACCAGGGGACCAATATGGCTGTAGCATCAAACCCATGGAGCCAGGAGGAATGTTTTCCACTAACCTGTCAAACAGGGTCTCGGCCTCTACCCCGTCCGCTTGAGCCTTCTGCTTTTCCGGATATCCGAACTCTTCCTTGAACCAGTTGACCATCCAAAACCCGCGAAATATCTGCACCTCAATAGAATATTGCCCCCTGACAGCAGAAGGATAAGGAGGAATGATCCGGATTGCCTCAATATATTTCTTATGCGTGACGTTAATGGTGGCAGTCGTTCCGTAACTGAGGCATCCGACGGACGGGTCCAGACTCCCTGATCCGATCACCTCGCAGGCCTTGTCCGCAGCCGCCGCTATCAAAGGAAGTCCGACCGGTATTCCGGTTTTGTCGGCGGCATTTTGTGTAATCTCGCCTACGACCTTGCCGGGCGGGATCAATTTGGGCAATAGCCCAGGGTTGATCGGGACAGCCTTCCACTTCCAGTCCCAACTTGATGACCATCTGAGGTGTTTGTAGTCAAAGGGGACATAACCCACCTGGCAGCCGACAGAATCAACAAACTCCCCGGTCAGACAATACGTCAAATATCCCGAAAGAAAAAGGAGCTTATCTGTTTTTCGCCATATTTCCGGCTGATTTTTGCGAATCCAATTTACTTCTGCCTCTGTCTGGAGATAGGCAACGGTGTTGCTGACACCTAAGAGTTTGAACAGCATCCCCCATATCCCGCCCACCGGGGGGAGCCCATAGGTTTTTCGCTGGTCTAACCAGATGATAGCAGGGCGAAGCGGTTTTCCATCCCTGTCAACGTTTACGACGGTTCCTCTCTGGGTGGTCAGGGCCACTCCGGCAATCCTTTCCTTGTTAACTCCTCCCTGTTGCCACAGACCATTACAGGCATCACAAAGGGCCTGCCAGAAAAGAAGAGGATCCTGCTCGGCCCAACCCGGGTATTCTGAAAAATAGGGTTTGAACGGTACCCTTTCCTTCAAGAGCAGTCTCCCTTCCAGGTCGAAAATCAGCGCCTTGAGGCTCTGGGTCCCGTTATCAATAGCCAAAATCAGATCTTTATTATCTATATTCAAACCTGAGAAACCTTGTCTTCTTGGCCAGGTCATAGAAAATTACCCCGGCCAACAGGTGAACCCCATTTTTCTTAGCTTTACGCACACTCATGAGTGCGAGGGCCGTAAAAATCTGACTTCCATCAGCGAAACATCATCATCAAAAACATCCGAATCTTGAATCCTCCTGATTTCTTGAATAATCTCCCTTGGGGAGGCGTCATCAATACCGGAGAGCTTGCTCACAATTTTGATAAAATCGTCCAACTTCAACATACTGCCGTCAGACCTGGTAACCTCGTATATGCCATCGCTGTATATATATAGCCTGGTAAATTCCTTGATAATAATTTTGGCTTTTTCGTATTTCTCTCCCGGCAGACCGCCGATAATAAGCCCGCCGGCGTTAAGCAGCACCGTCTCGACTGTCTCGGGTGATCCCCCTACTATTGCAATCGGAGGAGGATGACCGCCATTGGCAAATGTCAACTCTCTTAGCTTTTTATTATAAACACCATACCAGATGGTAAAAAACATGTCGTTGTGCTCCTCCATCTGATAGACCTCGTTGAGACCGGCCAGCACCTGGCTGGGATCGTGGAAATCCACATCGTTAAGAGATTCAGATCTCAACGAATTAATTGCTGATATGGAAAGAAGGGCCGCTCCAACTCCGTGCCCGCATACATCCAACAGATAGATCGCAAGATGGTCATCATCGATCCAGTGATAACCAAAGGAATCTCCTCCGAGGGAAGTGGATGGAATGAACTCCCAGTCGGTCATGATATCCCCTTCAAGTTGAGGCGGAAGGAGAGAGCGAACATAATCTGCGGCCTGGTTTAACTCATTAGTCAGGGCCTTTTGGCTTGCCACAAGGGCCTCATACGCCTCATTGCGCTGAAGGAGAGTGATGTATCCGTTTGAATGGTAGCGGATACGGGCAATAAGCTCGATCTTATCCGGTAACTTGACGAGATAGTCATTGGCGCCCAAGGCAAAGGCCTCCGCCTTTGTAGTAGCCTCTTCCTTGGAAGAAAGGACTATCAATGGTATTTCGCGGGTCTTTTCATTGGCGCGTAGAAATTTTGTCAAGGTGAGGCCATCAATATCCGGCATAACCAGATCTAACAAAATAACCGTGGGACGGATTTCACATGCCGTCACAATCGCTTTGGCAGCGTCCTGACAATAATGGAATTCGATATCCGGTTCCTCAGCTAACATCCTGCGAACAGCTTCAGCCACAATGGCCTGGTCATCAACAAGCAATACTTTTATGGCATGTTCTGTAAAACCGGAAGTGACTTCAGCTGGTTCACGGCGCTGGATACTCATGAGCATTTACTCCTATACAGATCGTTAAGTTAGTCTTTCTTATGCTATAACGCCCTTCAGAAAGCCCTCAGCCTCGGGTGGAATAGAAGTAAAATTGACCCTGAAAATTCCAGGACTCTCCGAAACTGTCCTGATGACTTTGGCATACAGATCCGTCGTTATCTCCTTTCCTTCATAGTCGGAAACAGAGATCTTGAGATTTGTCAGTTTGTCGGCGGCGATACCGGCCCGAATCTCCGCTACGTTATCAAGCATCTTGACCACAGTCCCTTTATGCGTCTCATCACTTGCGTGTTTTCCCTCAAGGATTGTAAACAGGATGGGAAAAGGGAGTTGCAATTCCGGCAGTTCCACCTCAACCTTTTCCGGAAGGAACAGGTTGAACTCGCCTCTGATCCCTCCAATTTCGTAAATAAAAATCGGTTTTTTAACGCCTTTTGGCATAACTTCCATCTGGTCGTCTATTCTTAGAAGATGTTGACCACATTCTTCCGAGGTATTTTCCGAAATGAAGATCTGACCGCCGACCGTATACGATTCAATCCGCGATGTCAGGTTCACATTTCGGCCGACAACACCATACTTCATCCTCTTCTTTGATCCTATATTGCCTACCACCACCTGACCTGAATTGATGCCGATACCCTGATGTACTTCCGGATAACCCTTCTCCCTGCACCGTGTGTTGACCTCTGCCATGCCCAATTGCATCTCCACGGCGCACGCCACGGCCCTCTTGGCATCATTGTCTCGCAGGACCGGGGCCCCAAAGATGACAAAGATGGCGTCGCCGATGAACTCATCTATGGTACCCTGATATTTCAGTATGATCTCGGTCATGGTCTCGAGATAGATGTTAATAATACTCACCACATCTTCGGCAGGGAGTCGTTCACCGATAGCCGTAAAGCCGCGCAGGTCTGTCATCATGATCGTTACAAACCGTTTCTCCCCGCCAAGGACCGCACCTTCAGGTGTCTCAAGAATCGAATTCACGATGTCATCAGAGAGATACTGGCCGAAGGTCTTACGAATGACCCTGTTTGCCTTTTCGAGTTTGGCCTGAGCTTCGTTTCTTTCCAGGAGGTTGATATAGCCCTTTGAATGATATCGTATGCGGGCTATGATCTCCAATCGGTCCGGCAGTTTGACCAAATAGTCATTGGCGCCTAAGGCAAAGGCCTCTGCCTTTGTCAGGGCCTCCTCTTTGCTGGAAAGAACGATCAATGGTACGCTGCGGGTCGCCTGATTGGCACGATAATAACGGACTAAGGTCAAACCATCTATCTCGGGCATAACGAGATCCTGAAGGATAACAGTCGGGCGGATCCTGTTTGCCAATTTGATGGCCTTGGTAGGATCCTGGCAGTAATGGAAATCGATATCCTGCTCCGGGGCTAACATGCGTCGAATTGCCTCGCCGATCATGGCCTGGTCATCAACAAGCAAAACCGTGATCCGGTGATGCGTCAAGGAGGCTGGGTGTTTATCATTGTTCATAGGTCTATTCCGAGTTACGAGTTGCGGGTTGCGAGTTGCGGGTTGCGGGTTACGGGTTATTAGAAACTTGAAACTGGGCACTTGTTTTTCTGACTTCTGACCTCTGTCTTTTTGGGGGATTGCAGGTTTTTCCAACAGTCAATATTCAGTAGTCAATATTCAATCTTACTTCACCACTCCCAGCTCAAAACTTTCATCTCTGTCTTCCCCTTATTGAGAAAACGCATGACTGCCGGTCCCACCTCGCCAATGGGAAGGACATCGGCAGCAGCCCCTAATTGCTTAGCCGCCTTCGGCATACCATAAATCACACTGGTCGCCTCATCCTGGGCAATGGTGTACCATCCGGCCTTGCGCAATGCTGCCAGTCCTTCTGCCCCATCCCGACCCATACCAGTAAGCAGCACAGCAACCCCCTTTGAAGGCCAAAGCTTGGCAACGCTCTTAAACAATACGTCCACCGAGGGCCGAAAAGGGATATCGCCCGG
>JAOZQV010000305.1 GCA_029932035.1 Deltaproteobacteria bacterium
AACGGATTTGGCTGGAGTCAAGGTTAGGAGTTATGCCCGGAACCCTGAATCAGCGTGCTCATTTATAAAAGTAACATCTATCTTAAACCGGATCATCTTGATTCCCCCTATCCGTAAAAACAATCAACCGGTCAATACACCTGCTTTCAGCGTATCCGACTTTATTTCTGAACATTTTATCCCAACAGTCCATAATTTGCAAATAATTTATCGGGCATCCCTTATCCTGTCAAAAATAGCTCGACTATTACGTCTGGCATAATGGCCGATCTAAAAAAAAGACTCAAGAGGACTCACTTTCCGCCGATAGGTATAATTAGGACTGTTGTGGATCATTTATTCCAGAACAACTTATCATCATTTTTCAGAATGCGTTTAAATCAAGGCTGAACAACATGGATTTGTTAAACGGTACTAATACAAACGCTCTATTCGTCTCTTCCACCCAACAACAGCAACAGCTGGAGTATATGGCAAGCAACACCCTGAAAAGCGGGATTGATTTATATCAAAAGAAGGATTATAGCGGAGCGGCCCAGGCGTTTAAGGGAGCCCTCTCCATGGCCCCGAACTCGTCATTTTCTAAAGACGCAGCCAAATATCTGGCAATGGCGCAACTAAATTTGGGTGAAACAGGTAAGGCCATTGAAGCCTACAAAACATCCATCAAATTAAACCCCGACCTGGCTGAGCCGCATGTTGATCTCGCAAAGCTCTATTTCTCCGAGGGCCGATACAAAGAAGCGGAAATAGAATATGCAGCTGCCGTGAGAATAGACCCGAACTCAGCCAATCATTACTCTCTGGGGCAGGCCTATCTGTTCCAGAATCGTTATACTGAAGCAGAAGCGGAATTTCATGAAGTCCGGAGGATGGAGCCCAAAAGTCCCTATAGCGCTTATGGATTGGGCCTTGCCTACAGCAGACAGGGGCGCTATGAAAAAGCCATCGATCTCTTTGAAGAAGCAACGAGACTTGATCGTGATTTTCATGATGCATATGCCGAGACAGGCTTTGCCTACGCGGATTTGGGCAGGATGGACGATGCTGAAAAGATCTTCGAGTTTCTTGAGAAAGAGGCCCCTGATCTGGCCGATACACTGTCTCGCTATATGTATAAGGTCGATCCGCCAAAGCTCGTCTTCGCAAATTCATTGAGCACTTTCAGCTACATGATGCCCAGATTGACCAATGTGTCGGACCTCGATTCATATCTGGAAAATGCAAACGCCTCAAAGACATTCACCATGATATTCCAGTTTGACAAAGAGATGGACAGGGTTTCTGTTGAAAACCCGTTCAACTGGAAAATCAGCAGGGCAACAGGGGCCGGTCCTGGAGAAGCGTACAACTTTGGGAGCACCGTAGCCTCCACTGAGATATCGATTACCAGCTTTCCGGACAACGTCTATTGGGATGAAGATTCGATGACGGCCAGGGTACAATTCACCATCCGGCAAAACGACGCTGCTGATGGAACAATAGACCCCTCACATATAGAATTCAAGTTCACTGGCGTGGATAAGTACGGGCTTACCATGGACCCTGACAAGGATCAATACACAGGTTTTTCAAAGGTGTATTGACTTTTTTTCCTAAAGTTTTTCGCCAACCGGTCGATAATGGAGTTAAGGACAATCCAAAACATTCACAAATAAAAAATAGAGAAAGGAGGTACAAGAAAGTAACCGGCTAAGGACGCCGACAGAGCTCGGCAAAGCAGAAGCCCTCTTGGCAAGAATGCCAAGGAAAATATCCAGAAAAGGAGAAATATCATGCCAGTAACACTAACAGCAGGAATGAGATCGAACTTGTTCCAATTACAGAACACAACCGCCCTTATGAAGACAACCCAGGTTCGTCTCTCCACCGGTTTGAAAGTGAACAGTGCATTGGATGATCCTGTCGCCTTTTTCGCCGCACAGGGACACACACAGCGTGCAAGCGACCTTGCCGGGCGTAAAGACTCGATGGGTGAAGCAGTCGGACTTGTGAATGCTGCAAACAACGGTATCGAAGCGATTACGGATTTGATCCAGGCGGCAAAATCCCTTGCCCAGGCAGCTCAATCCGCCACTACAACCACCGAGCAAGCCAGCCTGCAAACCCAGTTCAATACCATGTTGGATAATATTACCACCCTTGGAACGGATTCATCGTATAAGGGTACAAACCTCCTGAATGGCACAGGCGAGAGTTTGGTCGTAACCTTCGACGCCGCCGGGTCTAAGACCCTCACACTTACCGGCTTTGATGCAGAGGTCAACACCGGGCTGTCAGTTGCAGATGGTTCCAGCTGGGATGGTACAGGCACCAATGTCGCTACCTGCATTACCAACCTGGACTCGGCCGTAACCGAACTGAGAACTGAGAGCAAGAAGATGGCCAACAACCTGAGTATCATCACCACCCGACAGGATTTTACAGACAGGATGATCAACACCCTGGATGACGGCGCAGCGAACCTGACAAATGCCGACATGAATGAGGAAAGCGCCAACATGCTGATGCTTCAGACGAGACAAGCTCTTGGCACCACGTCTCTGAGCTTGGCCTCTCAGGCAGCCCAGTCAGTGCTCAGACTGTTCTAAACCTAACAACTCAATCATTAAACAAGAGGAGGGGGAAATCCCCCCTCCTCTAAAACCGGACCGGACAAATGCCGCTTAAAATTACTTTAAAGCCGAATGAACGAATGATCATCAATGGATCGGTGATAACCAATGGTGCCGCAACATGCAAGTTGACCATCGAAAACAATGTTCCGGTCCTGCGGGAAAAGGATATTATTAAAGAGAAGGATGCTTGTTCACCCTGTGCCAGGATATATTTTTGCATCCAACTGATGTACATTGATAAAATAAATCTCACCTTACACCACAACACCTATTGGAAATTAGTTCGGGATCTCTTGGACGCAGCGCCAAGTTTCCTGCCGTTGACGGATCAAATAAGTGAACAGATCGTCTCGGAAAGATATTACCAGGCACTCAAACTAACCCAAAAATTGATAGAATATGAGAGGGAGGTTATCCAAAATGAACTCAAACGCACTCCGGGCATACGACCAGGTAAGCAGAACGACCCTTTCCGGTCCCGAAATAGAAGCAGCAGCCCTCACCAAAGCGGCCATCAAACTCAAGAGCTGTCAGGACAACTGGCATGCTGATGGGCGGGACTCCGAGCTGGACAATGCCCTCAAGTTCAATCAGCGGATGTGGAGCATATTTCAGGGAGAGCTTGAAAGGGAGGATAACCCCCTGCAAAAGGAGGTCCGAAGGGATGTACTCAGACTGAGTGCGTTTGTTGATAAACGAATTCTTGAGATTATGGCCTATCCCGATCCTGAGAAACTCACCGCCATCATCTCTATTAACCAGAACATCGCTGCCGGCCTCAGACAACGCCCGATGGCGGACGATTATTCGAATTTACGGTTATAGTATCTCACCATTGCGGTGCAGTGAAAGGTTCAGGGTAAAAAAAGGGCCTCATTGTCGAGGCCCCGGGCAAATCATAAGCAATAACCTGTAGTTTTCTTTTTCCTTAAAATCCCTCCGGGCCCAGCGTAATCAACAGAGTTCCAACAGACCATGTTTTAGCATCCACATGGATTGGTAGTGGGTCTTTCTCGTGTCGCCTCCGAGATGGTCTATTATCTCCCGGATCGTTTTTGGTTCCGAGGTGTAGGTGATGGCCCTTCGAACATTTTCCCTATCTATCAGTTGTTCCATGTCGGTATAAAGAGGATAGTCTTGTCCGAGTTCAATTAATCTCTCAGCAAAAGGGGTGTTTCTGACGTCTGTTTCCAGCCCCAAAATCTCGCTGAAATAATGAGAAAAGACCTGGAAATAATCCGGAAACAGCGGCAGGCCTCTTTTTTTGACACGCTCTCGCTCGAATTGCCTCTTCAGTTTCATCCAAAGAGCTTCCAACCGTTCAATAATAATGCGATAATCATAGTGCTCATTGAACCTCTTTCGTGCCGCTTTACTCATTTCCCGGCAGCGCCCTGGATTTGAAAAAAGTTCCATCATCGACATCGATAGTTGCTTGATATCCACATGTACGGACTGGGCGATATACCGGTGCAGAACGCCCTCATGAAAAAGAGGTCCGAATTCAATGGCTTTGAACAGATCAAGATCGCTCCACCGAGTGGTAACCGCTTTTGCAACATCGGGCGATAATATCTCACGATAGCCACTGAAATTGGAAACAACCAAAGGAAGTCCGGCAGCCAACGCCTCTATCAGTGTCAGACCAAAGGTTTCCTGCAGGTTGTCGCTCGGAGAAACAAAAAAATCGGCTGACTTGAAAAGCGCTATTTTTTCACCCTCGGGTATATCGGTCTTTATGGTTACGGCATATTCAAGACCTAAGGCCTTTGTCCACATCTCTACCATCTTAACGTACTCCGGCTGATGGGCCGCTCCGGCAAGAACAAGCCGCCAGGGACGTCCCTTCCGATAAATCTTATGGAAGGCCTGCAAGAGGGGAAACAGGTCCATCTTGTCGTACTCTGAAAACCTGCCAAAGCAAAGGGCCATAATTTCATCAGGAGGCAACCCCATATGCTTGCGGGATGCTTCTCTCCCAATGCCATCAAATACGCTGCCGTCAAACCCAAAAGGAATGACCTCCATTTTGACCGGTGGCAAAGGGATGTTTCTCATAAGCCTGATCTGTTCAAAACAGTTCGACAAAACATCCCTGCCGCTCTTGGAAGAGCAGATGATCGC
>JAOZQV010000306.1 GCA_029932035.1 Deltaproteobacteria bacterium
GCTGTTCTCTTCGTACAGGATCATTTCAAGTGCCTTAGGCACATCTTCAATAGTGATCGGATCTGTGGTTTCAGGCCTTATATTGACGGTGAGAATCGTGCCAAGCCTGTTTACCAGCCAAGGCTGCCCGGCAGTTTCTTTGTGTACCCTGTTAACTGCCTCTTCACTAAACTGCTGATTGGTTTCCTCTGTGTACTGGGCATAGAGATCATGCACATTTTTCAGGGTAAAGGGAGGGAGTTTGACCTGGTCTGCGATGTTGAACGGGGAGACGCCGCCAACGATCAGTTTGGTGATGTTCCGGATGCCTACAAGTCCCACAGAGTAGAGGGCCTTGTCTTCACGTCCCTTGTATTCCTGATACAATTCCCGCAGGGTAGTCAAAAAATTTTCCAGTTCGAATCGGGGAATGCCGTCAAATTCATCAATGAAGATGACGATTCTTTTAGACTTGATGAGTCGGTTCAAGGCCTTAAAAAAATCATAAATCCCTGTATGCGCATTAATGGTTGCTGATGCTAAATAGTTTGTGGCGGCATCTCTCTCGGCGCACTGAACCGATTCGAGCCGTTCTGTCAACTGATCGGACAGAGATTCCTGGATGCGTCCATAAAAAGACTCGGCATCGAGATTCTTCATATACTGAAAACTGAGCAGAATGGGGATGTAGGTAGGATCATTTGCCAGTTGCCTGCAAACCCCTTCAAAAAACGTGGTCTTGCCGCTCTGCCTTGGGGCAAATATAGAGAAGTAGCGCCCCAGGTCAACCATGGTCTTGATATCCTGCCCCTTCGTGTTAGACACATTTTCCATGTCAACATGATAAGCGCTGCCGGGATCAACTATACCAGCGTCTTCAAAGAACCGTTTCGGTTTTTTATATCTAATCATTGACAGTCTCCAATATCTTTATCTCCAATCCCCCATGATTACAAAGGGCGCCCAGCAGTAGGCAATGCATTGAGGATGAGCATCTGAAGAGGTAAGATCCTTTACAACCATTATACAATATTTAGTAGTAAAAGTAACTACTTTCGATGTATTTTTTCGATTGCGGTGGAAAAATCGGGAAATCACTGGTGGATGTGCTAAGTTGCTGATATTACAGTGTGCGAGCTCACATTTTTAGGGTAAAGTTTTTTAGCATGGTAAATTTCGTCCGGAATTAAGGTGGCTTAGAAACACGCATGGAAAGGTGAAAGGCTGAAAGGGGGTCGCTACACTAACTATCCAAAACCATTAAAGAATAATCGCAAAAACACCCTCATTTGGCTCCTATATCGAACTTTTAGGCGCAAAAAATCAGTATTCACAATAGGGCCTCTCCCTTTCCGCTTTTTTAATAGAAAAAATGTTTTGCATTAGAGTACAAAATGTGCTATAATACATAGTATGGTTTCAGAAGAATCAAATTTGGCCCTCAAAAACCTTGGGGCCCGGTTCAAAAGCGCCCGGCTGGACCGAAATGAGTCCCAGGCCCGGTTTGCCGCCCGTATAGGCGTTTCCGTTCCTACGCTCAGGAACATGGAAAAGGGAGATCCTGCGGTGGGAATCGGGCTGTGGGTTGAAGCGCTCTGGATCTTGGATCATCTAAAGGACCTTGAGAGTGTACTAAAAAAGCGAGAATCACTCTTTGATCAATTCGATAAGAGAAGGTCTGTGAAAGAGCGCCGGCGGGCATCCGGGAAGAGGAAACAAATATGATCCGGCTGAATGTCTATGTAACATTTCAAGACGGCTCCCGGGCCCAGTGCGGCCAGATGGTCTGTTCTGATCCTGATGAGCGGGGTCGCAGGCAGGGTGCTTTCCGATATGATGACGACTATCTGGATCATCCCATGGATTTTCCCCTTGATCCGATTGAATTGCCTCTCTTATCCCGGGATTTTGAGACCGACCGGCATTCGGGAGTTTTCCTGGTTTTTGAAGACTCGCTTCCTGATGCCTGGGGAAGACGTCTTCTGGTCAGAAAGGCCCGGCTGCCAAGATCCATGCAGAACCTTCCCGGACTTCTGAAGGCGCTGGCGGGCACCGGCCTCGGCGCGCTCTCCTTTTTCGATGAGGGATTTGAGCCTGAAGAAGATAATTTTGTTTCGGTCATTCAGCTTGAAACCCTGCTCCATGAAGCCCGGATGTTTGAAAAAGGGATCAACGTTAACGATGATCAGATCCGTTTGTTGCTTAAAGCCGGTTCCTCTCCCGGTGGTGGCCGTCCCAAAGCCCTGGTTCAAACCGAAGACGGGGATCAGTGGATTGCAAAGTTCCCCAGTGTCCAAGACAGACTGGATATCGTGCCGATAGAAGCGGCTACTATGAGCCTTGCGGCAAAGGCCGGGATAGATGCGGCAAAGACCAGGATTATGGACGTTTCGGGCCGCAAGGTGTTGCTGGTAAAACGCTTTGATGTTAGCTCTCAAGGCGGCCGTTGCCACATGATCAGTTTTCAAACCCTTCTCAGGATTGATCCGGCCGAAGGGTATTATCATCTGGGTTACCGCGATCTTTATGGCATCGTACGAAAATATGGCTCCCGACCGGAAACGGACATCACGGCGTTGTATCGCCAGATGGTTTTCAACGCATTTATCGGCAACACTGATGATCATTTGAAAAACTTTATCATGCTCGGTGGCAGAGGCGGATATATTTTGTCCCCGGCTTTTGACCTCTTGCCAGACACGGAAAACCGGCATGAACACATCCTTCATTTTACCTATGGCTTTTATTTTCCGGGAAAGAGGCATCTGGTTGGATTTGGAAAGCGTCTCGGGGTATCGAAGGCAACTCTTGTTGTTAATGAGATCGCCGAAGTTGTCGCCACATGGCAAGATGAATTTAAGGCATTTACCGTTCCTGCGAGCGATATTGAGAATCTGTCTGCCGGCATTGCCAGGCGGCTGACAAGTCCCTGAAATCCAGTCAAAAAAACCGCGTTATCCGTGAAATCCGTGCCAAAAATTGAAGAAATTTTTCAGTCTCTTTTCTATTTTCCTGAGTTCGTCGGGATGGGCAAGGTCTTGCATCGTGATTTTAAGAATTTCCTGAATATTGAATCCAGTTATCTCCGATGCCCTTTTATTGGCGTAGACATGTTCTCCTTTGCCTACGGCGATTAGAATCCCATCGTTGGCATTTTCGGCTAATGCCCTGAAATTATCATTACTTTCCATGAACCGGCATCTCCCTGTTTTTATCCTAAATACCTTTTGCGACTCCTGATCACCTTATCACGATAGAATCCCTTTGTACACAGTCAGATCTTTCTGTCAAGGGTCTTTGAAAGAATAAAACTGCTGGTGGAATTTTGGTTTTGATTTTTTACGGGCGATACCATATAATAAAAAATTTGGAGTTGGTTCTAACATTGGCCACTTGGAGGTCTCTGTACTTTTCACCTTTCTTTTTCCTCTCACAGAGACCTCAGAGATCGCAGAGTTTTTTGCTTTTCTCTGTGCGCTCCGTGGACTCTGTGAGAGATTTAATGCCCGAAGTTAGAACCAAGGCCTGGGTTTCTGACCGATTGTTACGAATTCATTAATATTGCGGAAGGAGTTCTAAGAAAATGCAAGAATTCAGAAGAATGAGTCGTTTGCCGCCCTATGTCTTTGCAACCGTCAATAAGATCAAGATGGATGCGAGACACAGGGGAGAAGATATTATTGATCTCGGTATGGGAAATCCTGACATTCCCACGCCGAAGCATATCGTTGAAAAGCTGGTTGAGGCCGCAGAGAAGGGGCATAACCACAGGTATTCGGCCTCCATGGGTATCACCAAGCTGCGCCATGCCATTTGTGACTGGTACAAGAGGCGGTACGATGTGGAACTGGATCCGGACGAAGAAGCGATTGTTACCATCGGTGCAAAGGAGGGGCTTTCGCATCTGGTTCTTGCCACAATAAGTCCTGGGGACGTGGTCTTTGCCCCAAACCCCACCTACCCAATACACCCCTATTCAGTTATCATTGCAGGAGGGGACCTGAGGAGCATACCGATAGGCCCGGACAGGGATTTTTTCGAGGACCTGCTGATTGCCGTGAAGCAGACATGGCCGAACCCCAAAATGCTTATTATTTCCTATCCACACAACCCCACAACCGCAGTGGTGGACAGGAAGTTTTTTGAGAAGCTTGTGGAGTTCTGCAAAGAACACGAGATGGTCGTCATACACGACTTCGCCTATGCGGATCTGGTGTTTGATGGCTATGAGCCTCCCAGTTTTCTACAGATCTCCGGAGCAAAAGATATAGGTGTGGAATTCTTCAGTCTTTCAAAGAGCTACTCCATGCCCGGATGGAGGATCGGATTTTGTGTGGGGAACCCTTTATTAGTGGGTGCACTCAGGAGAATAAAAAGCTATCTTGATTATGGCGTATTTCAGCCGATTCAGATAGCCGCCATCATTGCCCTTAACGGGCCCGATGATTGTGTTAAAGAGATAGTTGATATCTACAAAGAGCGCCGGGATGTGCTGATAGATGGCCTTGATCGTGTCGGCTGGCACATAGAAAAGCCTAAGGGGACCATGTTCGTGTGGGGAAAGATCCCGGACAAGTACATTGAAATGGGCTCTGTGGAATTTTCAAAGTTTCTTATCAATGAGGCTAAGGTGGCTGTATCTCCCGGCATCGGATTTGGAGAGTATGGGGATGATTACGTCCGTTTTGCCTTAGTGGAAAATCCGCAGCGCACCAGGCAGGCGATAAGGGGAATCAAGCA
>JAOZQV010000307.1:0-1720 GCA_029932035.1 Deltaproteobacteria bacterium
TCTTGCACCACCGACATAAATCCTACGGTGTCCGTGGCAACAAACACGCCAGGCCTTTGCAATTATCCGTAGGCTTTTGACCGCTTGGCACCGGTTGTGCGGGGAAGTTTCAACTCAAGTTTTCAGTTCGGTGCCAACACAACCCATCGCTACTTCAGAATTGCTGTCAAAACCTTGTATGCCAGTTTCATTTGTTCGGTATCCGCCTGATCCAAAAGAGAGGTTACCATGGACTTCCTTTCTCCGGGATCTTCAATTTGAATAAAGTTGAAGATTTCACTGAGATCCACTTCCAATGCTTCCGAAAGCTTTATCAGTGCGTTAAGGGTCGGGTTTTCATTTCCCCTTTCGATGCTGCTGAGATATTTCGGGTTGATTTCCATTTTTTCGGACAATTGTTCCTGGGTAAGCCCTTTCTTGTTTCTGACTTCCTTTATTCGTGCCCCGATCATCTGTTTTTTATCCACAGCCTTTAACCCCTCGTCATTTTTGATTTTTCTAATTGTGACAGAGAGCAGCGCAGTTAAAAACAGTCTGACACATGGAAAATAATTGACAAATTCTTAGTGTGGGACTTAGAATTCAACTTGTCAGATGGAATTTTGTATATATTTGATGTTCAGTGGATAGAACATCTATCTTTCCATTATGGAAGTAAATGAAAACAGATCAGAGAAGGGGGTATTTGGTGAAATACTTGATATGCCTATTCGGTGCGCTGCTTATAGTTCTGTTTGTATCCGTGGCGAACGCGAAAAATCTACACCTGGAAAAGTTTTATCAAGAGAGATGGTGTACGGAGAATGGCGGTGAAACAGAAAAGGTATTCCCGGACAAAACCCGATGTGATTGCCTTACCAGTAGCCACGCCATTGAAGTTGATCGTGGAGCGAATTGGGCACAGTCAATCGGGCAGGCGTTACATTATTCGCTTCAGTCAGGAAAAAAGGCAGACATAGTGTTAATACTGGAAAAACCGGGTGATGATAGATACTGGGATCGATTGAATAAGATTATTGAACATTTCAGGTTGCCTATCGACACATGGATAACAGCGCCACCGGGCGGTCCTGATTGACAAGGGTCAATGGCACAGTGTTTTTTTAATGCAGAGGCAGTGAGTTTGAGTTTTTACCCGCATGTCAACATCTTCTTACCCTGACATATATCGCAGCATGTCAGGCTTTGGCCTTAGCAACATTTGCCTGATAAACAGCAAAATTTTAGCGCATGGTTCACATTTTCCTCTCCCAAAAAATTCAAGTGCAAATTATTTTTATTTTAAAAAACCTCACCCGTTGTGACCGTATCTGTCAAACAGTTATTTTATGATAACCCGACAGGTCATATGCGGGGAGGCATTTTCATTGACTTCTGATGTGCCTCATTATAAACGATATCATACAATATTGCCGTTCCAATTGCTTCTTTCAACCCCACGAGAGAGGTAGAGGATTTGAAATGGTCCATGGTTACCCTAAAACCCCGTTACTCAGAGCAGATTGAGAACGGGGTTTTGTTTTCTGTCCGCGGGGAAAACACATAATAACCCCGACCACTTTAGGAAACCGATTGATTAAATGGGTTATTTAGAACCTTCTCATGGACCCATTACCGAGCAAATATGAAATATAAAGCCGATATCACCGCCGGATCGCTGAAGGTTTCAGAGAGCAGGATCATCGCTGATCTGCTTCTCCGTGGTGTTGATAAACAGGCC
>JAOZQV010000307.1:1730-4711 GCA_029932035.1 Deltaproteobacteria bacterium
TGAACGTGCTCCAGGCCCGGAGCCCTGAAACCGCCAAGCGCTTTGCCCGGCTTATCCGCGGACGTTTGGAGACCATGCAAGCCGACCTTTGGAAACTCGTTCGGGACGGTACGGGTGAAGTCGCTACCCATGCCGTCCTGGCCTCGGCCATCAAGCATAGTCCTCTTCTGGGAGACTTCCTCGATCTGGTCGTTAGGGAGCATTACCGGGTATTCACCACAACCCTATCCAATAGATGTTGGGAAGATTACCTGGACGATTGCCGGGGCCGTGATCCCCATATGCCCATCTGGAACGAATCTACCCGGAAGCGCCTCCGGTCAACCGTCTTCCAGATCCTCGCTCAGGCAGGCTACATCGAAAACACCCGATCCAGAAAATTGCAAAAGGTCCATATCACCTCGCAGGTGCTCCAATACCTTGCGCGGCACAATGAACCATACGTCCTTCGTTGTATCCAGGTTACCCCATGACCGATTCTTTAACGCAGCGCCTAAATGAAATCCTCCCAAAGGTCATTTCCACCGAATTTCTCAGCGGCAAAGGTCTTGGGAACGAAATTGCCTTCTACATCTTCGACTATCCGCCCGAAGCGGAACTCCGCATCCGCAAGCATATTCAGTTCCTCATGGCCCACATCCCCAAAAACCGGCCCGGACTCAGGGTAATGCATGTCAACCTCTTCGATCTCATCGTTGATCATCTCAAGGATCGCAATCTGCTTGAGAAATCCTTCCAAATGCAAAGGGACAAGGGCGACAAGGCCCTCCACAAGGCCCTCCTTGGGCCACTGAAGTCCGAAAAACTGGTGCGGATATTTGTGGAAGTCGCGCCGCCGGAGGAGCAGGACCTCGTGCTCGTTTCAGGTGTTGGGAGTGTCTGGCCCCTGGTCCGATCCCACAACCTGCTCAATAACCTGCAAACGGTTATGGGGCAGACGCCGCTTGTGATGTTTTATCCGGGCCGATATGATGGACAGGCCCTTCGATTATTCGGGAAAATCAAGAGCAACAACTATTACAGAGCCTTCAAACTGGTCCCATAAGCGAGGCACTTATGCAAATCAAGAGTTTGTTCAAGAAAGACATTTTCCGCTCCATCAACGGTGTGGTCAAGGCCCACCAATTAGACGACCGCTCCGTGTGGCAGGAACTCGACGAGTTTGTCATCACCAAAGAACTGGATAAACATTTCGGGAAGTTTCTGTCCGCCTACCTGAATGTCGTGGACAACCCCAAAGACCCGGCTGTTACCGGAAAGATGGGGGTTTGGATATCCGGTTTCTTCGGCTCCGGGAAGTCCCATTTCCTGAAAGTGCTGTCCTATCTCCTGGGCAACAGGCTGCACGCCTATGAAGGCGAGACCAAAAGGCCGGTTGAATTCTTCGACGGAAAAGTGAAAGACGCCATGCTTTTTGGAGATATCAAGCGGGCCGTGGCCTCCAACACCGACGTGATCCTCTTCAACATCGATAGCAAGGCCGACAGCAAGGCGGGTCGAGACGCCATCCTCGCCGTCTTCCTGAAGGTTTTAAACGAAATGCAGGGGTATGACGGGGACCATCCCCACATTGCCCACCTGGAGCGTTACTTGGACAACCAGGGGAAACTGAAGGCTTTTCATGATGCCTACAGGGATGTCACCCGGACCGAATGGTCAGAAGAGCGTGACGCCTATGAATTCAACCGCGATCAGGTGGTGGAGGCCTTTGTGCGGACTTTGGGCCAAAGCCGGGAATCAGCGGAGAAATGGATCGATAACGCCGAAAACAACTTCTCTCTCACCGTCGAAAACTTTTCCACCTGGGTCAAGGCGTATCTCGATTCCCGAGGTCCCGATCACCGCCTCGTCTTCCTCGTAGATGAGATCGGACAATTCATCGGCACGGACGGCCACCTGATGCTCAATCTTCAGACCGTCGCAGAAGACCTTGGCACCCTTTGTGAGGGAAGGGCCTGGGTGATTGTTACGTCCCAGGAGGAAATCGATAAAATCTTGGGTGAACTCAGAACCGCCACCAAGAATGATTTCTCTAAGATCCAGGGCAGGTTCCAGACCCGGTTATCGCTCTCCAGCGCCAACGCCGATGAGGTTATCCAAAAACGGCTGCTGGAAAAAGAGGAGAGCGTGGTAGGGGACCTCAAGGCCATTTTTGCCGAAAAGGGCGACATCCTCCGCCACCAACTGACCTTCAGGGATTGCGGGATGACCCTCGAACCCTATGCCGACGGGGATGATTTTGCCGACAACTATCCCTTTGCCCCATACCAGTTTCGCCTTCTTCAGAAAATCTTCGAGGTTATCCGCCGCGTAGGCGCCACCGGACTCCATCTGGCCAAGGGCGAACGATCCATGCTGGATGCCTTCCAGTCTGCCGGTCAGAGCGTTGCCCTCAAAGAGGTAGGTGTGCTGGTCCCCCTCTATGATTTCTATCCTTCCATAGAAAGTTTCCTCGATACAACCGTGAAGCGCACCATTGAGCAGGCTTCCGAAAACCCGAGCCTTGAGTCCTTCGATATTAAACTGCTGCGGGTGCTGTTCCTGATAAGGTATGTTGAAGAGATCAAGGGCAATGTGGACAACCTGGTTACCCTATGTCTCAACGAGATCGATGCGGACCGGCTGAGCCTTCGCCGCCAAATTGAAGAGAGTCTCCGGAGGCTTGAAGATGAAACCTTGATCAACCGAAGCGGCGACCACTACTTCTTCCTTACAAATGAGGAGCGGGACATCAAACGAGAGATCGAGATTGTCGATATAAGTGGCGCGGAAGAGGCCCATCTATTGGGGGAACTCATTTTTGAGGATGTCCTCAAGGGCCGGCGTAAACATCGCTATTCCAAGAACAAGATGGATTTCACCTTCAACCGGATCTGCGACATGCACCCTGTGGGCGGTCGTGTGGAGGGTGGGTTGATCGTTTCCGTAATCTCCCCCCTGGCCGATGAATACCCACTATACAATGATGGTAAATCCGTGCT
>JAOZQV010000308.1 GCA_029932035.1 Deltaproteobacteria bacterium
CTAACCATCGTAGCCTTGGTAGGCCATTACCCTACCAACAAGCTAATGGTACGCGAGCCCGTCCCTGAACGGCAACTTTCATGAAGAGGTCACCTTTAATTCCAAGAGCCAAGGCTTATGGAACCATATCCGGTATTAGTCCCGCTTTCGCGGGGTTATCCCAGATTCAAGGGTAGGTTACCCACGCGTTACTCACCCGTGCGCCACTGTACTTCTCCGAGCAAGCCCGGAGTTTCTCGTTCGACTTGCATGTGTTAGGCACGCCGCCAGCGTTCGTTCTGAGCCAGGATCAAACTCTCCACTTAAACCTTATAGAGGGCTTTTGACCCTATTTCTTTATTTTGAGACCTACACTACATCACTATTTAGTTTTCAAGGAACAAATGTCTGAAACCCATACTTAAAAATCTAAGATATTCCCCTGCAAATGTCAAGCTTAAATTTGCATGTCATTTTGTTGGTGAAACGCAAAGGAAGAGACCTTTATACCTATGCTATTTAAAGATGTCAATCTTTTTTTTGCCCCACCTCAAAAAAAATCCCTTTTTTATTTACCTGACCAATTTCGACACGGGAACAACACCAAATTCACCCTCCAGCCTATTCTGATATTTCTTATTGAGAAATTGTCAGGATCCCGCGTTGATTTTTGAGAAAATGGTCCAGCTTTTCAGAAGCTGCAATGCCTGGCGAACCTGGTTGTCTTTCTCGAGAAGCATCTTGACTTTTTCGTTATTTTCTTCCTTTGGTTTCTTTTCATCGGATTTCTTGGCATTGCCCTTTTCTAAAGGTATATGACCCTTCAGGTCTTCTTCTCTGATAAAATGGGGCGACTTTTTTTCTGTTTTCTTTTCGGGGGCCACGAATGGTATCTCAATATCGGGGGTGATCCCGCTTGACTGAATCGATTTGCCGCTTGGCGTATAGTACCGGGCCGTGGTGAGACGCAGGCCAGAGCCATCAGAGAGAGGTAAAATCGATTGTACCGAGCCTTTCCCGAAAGTTCTGGTGCCTAAAATTATGGCCTTTTTATTGTCCTGCAGGGCCCCTGCCACAATTTCCGAGGCGCTGGCACTTCCCCCGTTGACTAAGATAATTATGGGGTATCCCCTATCTTTTTTGTTCTTGTGAGCTGTGGCCTTTATATTGTGAGAATTTCCCCTCCCTTTGGTGCTAACTATAACACCAGAATCGAGAAATTGTTCGGAAACTTCTATGGCCTGGGATAGCAGTCCTCCGGGATTGTTTCTCATATCTATGATCAAGCCTTTCAACTTGCCGTCCTTTTCGAGTATCTCAAGGGCTGACGAGAGGTCGTTAGCCGTATTACTTTGAAAATTTGAAATCCTAATGTATCCAATACCTGGGGAAAGGGTGTAGTGCCGAACACTTTTCAGAGGAATGACTCCCCTTGTAATCGAGAGTTCCAAAGGTTTATCCATCCCTTCTCGTACAATGGTTAAGTTGACTTTGCTCCCTTCAGGACCTCTGATCTTCTTTACCGCCTCTATTAGGCCCATATCCTGTGTTGACTCACCCTCCACCTTAATAATTTTGTCTCCTGCCATCATTCCTGCCTTATAGGCTGGCGTTCCCTCAATGGGAGATACTACCGTCAGGACCTTGTCCTTAATAGTTATCTCAACCCCTATCCCGGAAAAACTTCCCTTGGTTTCGGTCATCAGCTCTTTATATTCTTCCTTTGTCATAAAGGATGAGTGGGGGTCGAGGCTTTGAACCATTCCTTTTATGGCTCCGTATATCAGTTTCTGAGATTCCTGGGGTTCAACATAGTTTTTTTCTACCTGTCTGAGCACCTCGGTGAAGATTTCAATATTCTTGTAAACCTCTTCAGTATCAGCTTCGACCTTGGAGCCATTGCCGTTAAAAAAAAGAAGGCCTCCCACAAAGAGAGATATCAAGGCAATATTTGCTACAAATTTTCTCTTGAGAATTAACATTTCCTGCTCCTTATCATTTGACGTCCCGCTATTTCCCGTAGCGCCGGTTTGCCGGATATTCAGTTAAAAATATCTCCGTTCGAAGACACTCCAATTCATAGATCAGATTACGAGAGATCTAATGAATTTGGTCGGCAATGGCAACAAAAAAATGCCATCAGAATTACGAATTGAGGAATTAAGGGATTGAATACCTGAATTTGGTCCCGTACGGCTATTTGGCCTTTAACCACTGTTGGGGATCCAGGCTTTTTCCAGCTCTTCTGATCTCAAAGTAAAGCCTTGCCCCCCCTGAAGACTCCTTCCCTCCTATCTGACCAAGGACGTCTCCCTCTTTTACCACATCCCCTTCTATCTTATTCCTTTGAGAAAGATGTGCTGATACGGTGAAAAAACGTGAGCCGTGATTTATAATGACAAGCTCGCCGTAGCCTTTAAGCCTTCCTGAAAAGGCGACAACCCCTGGGAAAATGACCTTTACATCTGAACTCGGAACCCCTTCAATAACAATTCCCTTATACCCTCCCGGCCTTCCGGATCCAGAGATCTTTTGATCTCCAAAGACCTTCCCTTTAAAAGGATATGGGAGTTTACCCTTAAAGTCTTCAAAATGACAAGGCCGATTTATTTCGTGATTATCTTTTTTCTCAATATTTATTAGAGTCTGTTTCAAGCTTTCTGCTGCGGCCTGTAATTCCAGAACTGCTGTTTCATAGAATTCCTTTTCATTGTGGATTTTCATCAAACGAAGGACTTTTTTCTCAAGCTCTTCTTTTAATGACAACAGGCGAGCCTTCTTTTCACTGCTAATATTTCTGATCTTAGTTAGCTCTGCCTCTGTCCTCGAAATTCTCTCCTGATGTTTTTGTGCTTGCCTTGCCGCTCTGATCAGGGCCATCCTGTCTGCTTCCATGATGGCCCTGAGATATTTCACCCTCCGCCAAAACTGGGCAATATCCGTTACTTCGGCCAAAGTTCTGATATAGCCCACTCTTGTGTGCTTATACAGTTTCACCAGTTTCCTCGAAACTTTAATCTCAATATCTCTTGATGACTGCTTCAAAGCTGCTAACTTCCGCCTAAGCACACCAATGTTGGCCTCTCCACGATGGAACTTCTGGCTTAATTCAGCCACTGCCCCTCTCTTTTTTGCGACCTCCTGCTCTAAAGTGGCCAATTCGCTTAACAGATTCTTCTCCTGTGAGTCGATTTTCTTAAGTTTTTGCTTTTCGCTTGAGAGTTTGAGCTCGATTTTCTCGATCTGTCCTTGATTTCTATTAGACCCTCGTGCTGCATCGGCATAAGTAAATCCAGATAAAATACCAAGGCTTATTATAAAACTCGATAAAATCAGGCATCTTGCCAATGGGAAAAAGGTTTTTTTCTTCATACTTCAAAAAAGCGGCCTATGGCGATAAAGCTGCCTATCACCCCTAAGACCATACCTAAAATAAGGATTAAAATCAGATATCCGGCGGGCAGGAAGACAAAATTAAGGGGGGTAATGCCTAAAAGGAAAATATCCTCTGTAGGAAGAATGAGATAGCCGAAGAAGAGTGCCAAGACAGCTAAAATTCCCCCTATGGCGCCTTGAATCATTCCTTCTAACAAAAATGGTGATTTGACAAACCAGTCTGTGGCGCCTACCAATTTAAGTATTTCGATCTCATCTTTACGTGAATAGAGAGTCAACTTAATGGTGTTGGTGACTATGAAGACGACACCTAAGCATAAAAGACCCCCTATTATAAAACCGATTAGCCTAACTATGTGCAGGAAGCCTTCGAGCTTCTTTATCCATTCTTTACTATATTGCACCTCTTCGACACCATCTAATTTCTCCAGTTCTCCCTTTATTTTTTCAGGATTAACTCCATGGGTCCCTTTGCTCTCAAAAACAACTTCATATGATGCAGGAAGGGGGTTATGTTCTAAACGACTTAAGAACCTTGTATCGTCCACTAAGGCGGCTTTCAAATCTTTTAAAGCTTCTTCTTTGGAAATGAATCGCTTGATTTCAGCTCCAGGCAGACTCCTGATGAAGGCATCGACCTTGTCTCTCCTGTACTCACTAATTCCATCCTTAAGGTAAATTGACATGGAAAGGGCGGTTCCACATCGTTGAAGCCAGTTGTTAAGATTACCGAAAAGCAACAAGAAAGCGCCGAGAATCAACAGGGACGCGACTATAGTACCCAGGCTCAGGATATGAACACTCAGATTTTTCCTGATACTCATAAGCGCCTGTCTTACAAAATAGAACCTCAATTTTGGCTTCCTTCATCCTTTATTTTTCACTTTTATACAATTTCGTATTGAGAGCGGCTTTTTGAAGGCACATCAAAGTGTACCCTCGGAGATTTTTCCATGATTCAAGACGATTGTTCTGCAGTCCGTGCCTTCCAACAGTTCTTGGCTGTGAGTGGCAACGACTACAGTGGTACCCTTCCGATGTATGCTCTTGAACAGCTCCATTATTTCCATCGTCAACTGTGGATCTAAGTTTCCTGTTGGTTCATCGGCTAATAGAATCAGGGGATCTTTTACGATTGCTCTTGCGATAGCCACCCTTTGCTGTTCTCCTCCAGACAACGAAAGGGGGTATGCCTTCTCTTTGTCGGCCAGACCCACCAACCTGAGTGTTTGATGAGTCTTTTTCCTGACAACCTTAGGCCGCAGGCCTATTACCTCCAAAGCAATGGCCACGTTTTCAGATACCGTTTTTTTGGGAAGCAACT
>JAOZQV010000024.1 GCA_029932035.1 Deltaproteobacteria bacterium
TGATCTCTACGTCATAGGCGTTCCCGTTTCTGAAACGGAAACAAATTCGCCAAGGACCGTTGACAGTCATTGCCCATTGTCCGGCCCTGTTTCCTTTCAACTTGTGCAAGCCGAGGCTTCTTAGAGGACTGAGGTCAGAAAGGGATTCGGCAGCATCCAGGGCGGCGAGTAAGTCCTCTGCAGCTTCCACATCTATTCCACTGAATTTTGACGCCTTGCCCTGTTCATAAAAGCGACGGGAGCGGCTATTGGCCCACGACTGAATCATCTGTTAAATATACTACGTTCTCCGTAGTATTGCAAGCGAATAATTGATATTAGGATGAAAGCTTTTTTATTAGCAGCAGGATTGGGAACAAGGCTTCGGCCTTTGACGGATAAGGCAGTGATGCTGACTTTGCATTTCATACACTCAATACGGTTGCTTCAGTGGAGTCTTTAGTGGAGGGAGCGCTCTTCTAATACTTGTTTTTCGGGTTCGGGTCTGGCGCTTCTCTCATGAGCCTTCCAATCCTTAACCCTATCCCTGCGTCTTTCAATTTCTTCTCTGGCTGCTTCGAGGTCTTCAACGGTGGCTTTTTCTTTTCTTTCATATTGAAAATCTCCTTCATCTGTCTTAATCTTACCACTCGGTCCGAAAATTGTCAGCGGAAGGCGAAATCGTGGTTGAGAACAGAAACCGGTTTTTTATGCCTTAGAAATGGAGAAGTGGTACTCTTTTGGTACTCTTTCACACCTCCAAAGAAAAAAGCACTTACGCTAACATCACGTAAGTGCTTGATTTTATTGGTAGGCCTGAGAGGGCTCGAACCTCCGACCAATTGATTAAGAGTCAACTGCTCTCCCAACTGAGCTACAGGCCCATGGTTTTTTCAGCATACAACAATACATGGCGCGCCCGGCAGGACTCGAACCTGCGACCTACGGGTTCGAAGCCCGGCGCTCTATCCAACTGAGCTACGGGCGCCATTTGAAGTGCAATATTTATCAGGAAATATAACTCTTGTCAATAGATTTTTCAAGAAATCGCTTGACATGCAGGAAAAATTCACATAAAAGAATTATTTCTATTTTTTTCAAAGACAGGATAAAGAGATGAAGACATTTGTTGCCAAAGAAAAGGAAGTCAAGAAAAACTGGTACCTTGTTAATGCCGAAAACAAGATATTAGGAAGACTCGCAACCCAGATAGCCATACGATTGAGGGGAAAGCATAAACCTGTTTTCACCCCACACGCTGACACGGGAGACTTTATTGTGGTCATCAATGCTGAGAAGGTATCCCTCACAGGTAAGAAATGGGATAAGAAGATTTATTACCGGCACAGCGGCTACATAGGCAGTTTGAAAGAGATTTCGGCCAAGAAGTTGCTTGAAAAAAAACCGGAGGATGTCTTGCGTTTTGCGGTCAAAGGCATGCTCCCCAAGAACAGCCTGGGACGACGTCAGTTAAAGAAATTAAAGATATATGTTGGTTCAGAGCACCCGCATCAGGCGCAACAATTAGAGGCATTGGAGATTTAAATGGCAGAGGAACTATTTTACGCCACTGGCAAGAGAAAAACAGCCGTGGCCAGGGTCTGGATGAAGCCGGGTTCCGGCGAGATGACAATTAACAAAAAGCCTTCAGGCCAGTATTTAGACAAGGAAACGGACAGGATGCTTGTTATGGAACCACTTGTCCTCACTGAACTTCGCGATAAATTCGACATTTATGTTAACGTAAAAGGCGGTGGCATTTCCGGACAGGCCGGGGCTATAAGGCACGGTATCACCCGGGCCTTGGTGAATTTGGACCCGGGGCTGCGGGATGCACTTAAGAAGGCAGGATTTCTGACGAGAGACTCGAGAATGAAGGAACGAAAAAAATATGGCCAGCCCGGTGCGCGGGCCAGATTCCAGTATTCGAAGCGGTAAGTTCAACTCAGGTCATGCAACATACAAAAGGGGAATCCAGGCTGGATTCCCCTTTCTTTTGAGATCATGGATGATAAGAATATCAAACTCGTCTTGGCTTATGATGGCACCCATTACCACGGGTGGCAGAGGCAAAGAAATGGGATTACAATACAGGAGGTTATTGAAGAACGGCTTCAGATTATGACAGGGGAGCCTGTGAATCTCATCGCATCGGGTAGAACCGATGCTGGGGTCCATGCGCTAAACCAAGTCTGTAATTTTATAACCCGATCAACCATTCCGCTCAAGTCGATCCGGAAAGGGCTTAACTCCCTCCTCCCTGACGATATTTTTGTAAAAGATGCGGAATATGTTCCGCGCGAATTTCACTCCAGGTATAGCGCAAAAAATAAGACCTATAAATACAGAATATTAAACAGCGAGACGCCCGACATTTTTCAGCGGGATTTCTTGTGGCATATCCGGCCGGCCTTGGACACAAAGGAGATGACGGCCTGTCTCTCTTTCCTGAAGGGCACACACGATTTTTCCTGCTTCAAGTCGGCAGGAAGCGGAAACACCGACCCCGTAAGAACTGTCCTGACGGCGGAAATCAACGGGCCGAAATATGGGGTTGTGCGTATTGTTATTGAGGCGGACGGATTTCTTAGGCACATGGTGCGAAACATCGTGGGGACGGTGGTAGAGGCAGGTCTCGGTAAGATGAGTCCGGAACGGTTCAAAGAGATTATCGATTTGCAGGACCGGCAATTAGCCGGCGTAAAAGCCCCTCCTAAGGGTTTGTTCTTAGTGAAGGTAAGATATTAGTCTTTTGTGTCATCTTCTTTTAAGGAACTTCTGACCGCCTTGTGGATATTATTCCATACTTCCTCAAAGGAATTGACGGTTAGCCTTCCTACTTCAATAAATTTAATTACAATCTCTTTTGTGACCTTGAGGGATAGCTCATCTTCTTTCTTCATACCGGGTCTCCTGTTATAGAAACATTAAACCCCCGCTGAACAGAAGAAGGCCAATTAATCGATTCAACGGGGGAGTTTAAGAAGAACCTTCAAAGCCCTCCTCAGACTTGGAAACTTAGCACCGCACAACCGAAAAAGTCAAGAGCTCCAGACGCCGGGGATTTCGGTGCCACACTGAGGACATCGGTTTTTAATTATCCTGCTCTTGGTGACATGAAAACCGATGCGGTCTATTAAAGGCTCTCTGCAACTGTGACAGAAGGTGTTTTCGCCCTCATCCCCAGGTATATTTCCGGTGTAAACGTACTGCAATCCGTTTTCGTAGCCGAGATCCCTGGCCTGCCGAATTGTTGCAACTGGTGTGGAGGGTGTGTTGGTCAGACGGTAGGTGGGATGAAACCGGCTGATGTGCCAGGGGATGCCGGGGTCAATATCTGCTAAGAACCGGGCGAGGTCTCTGAGTTCTTCCAAGGAATCGTTGAGCCCGGGAATCAGGAGTGTGGTTACTTCTAACCATATCCCCATCTCTTTCATGGCTTGAATGGTTTTAAGAACAGGCTTCAGTTTTGCGCCGCACTGATCCTTGTAAAACCTCTCGCTGAACGCCTTTAGATCTACATTGGCGGCATGCAGGTCGGGATATATTTCCTGAAGACACTCCCTCGTCATGTAACCATTGGACACAAATACGTTTTTTATTCCTTCAGAAGCCGCAAGCCGTGCTGTTTCAAGCGCTGTCTCAAAATAAATGGTTGGTTCAGTGTAGGTGTAGGATATGGATGCCGCCCGGCTCTCCAGGGCAAGCTTAACGATCCCTTCAGGGGTCATATCCTCTCCCATGATTCTGTTTTGGTCATGAGGCATCTGGGAGATGTCTGCGTTTTGGCAGAAGAGGCATTTGAAATTGCACCCCACGGTGGCGATGGAGTAGGAGCTGGTTCCTGGAAGGAAGTGAAACAGGGGCTTTTTTTCGATGGGGTCGCAATGGCCGGCAATTATCTTACCATAAACAAGACTGATTAGTGTTCCTGCGCGATTTTCCCTGACACCACAGATCCCTCTGCCTCCCTCCTTTATCAGACACCGATGATTGCAAAGTACGCAACGCACCTTTTCATCTTCCAACTTCTGATATAGATAAGCTTCTTTCATCTCTCCGTGCTCATTCCTTTGTCCGGTTCAGCTCTTTCAGTGTCCTTGCCGCGATCAGTGGTTGACTTGCCGTCTCGAGTTTTGCTTTAAGGGGGAGGTTATTCGTTTTGACCCTGTAGACCATAGTGGCCGCAAGTCCTAAGAAAAAACCAAAGGGAGAGTGCTTTCGGCCTAAGAAGTCCTTACTCAAAGGGATTGTCTCTTCAATAAATGAAGGGACTATTTTTATGCATTGCCAGGAAATGGGTACATTGCCATAGGCCAATTGCAGGAGGGATTTGATTTGCCAGAGATTGTAGAACATGGTCTGACCAAAAAGGGGATCGCCAAAATAGCCCTGGATCCTTTTCAAAATGCCGTTCCAGGAAAGACTGTTTAAGACGCCTATAAACACCTTTCTGTTGGCCACTCGTCCGGCCTCTCTCAAGGCTAACAGGGGCTTGTCCAAAAATTCTAAGGTATTGACAAGGGCGGCCAAATCAAATTCATTATCATCAAAGGGAAGGTCTTCTGCCATTCCCATTTTGATGGTAGAGCGATGTCCTAACCGGGACTTTGCCTCTTGCACCATGTGTGGCGATGCGTCCACCCCGCTGACGTTCAGACCCAACTTGTTGAACATGAGAAGGTGATTCCCGGTGCCGCAGCCGATATCGAGGACTCTTTCTCCCGGCTCGGGATCGATAAGAGAGAGGACTAACTGTTCCATCGACTTCTCTATCGCCCTGCTCTGCGACGAGCGGCGCCATGATTGATAGAATCCGGCGCTGTTTTCGTCAAAGATGAGTCCCATCACGATATCTTCTTCCAGCGCTGAAGGAGATACGGCTTTGTCATTTCAAAGGTCTCGCAGTCATTTTCGATGGCCTCTTCGGCCTGTTTGATGGACATTTTTTTTGTCCTTTTCACAAAGGAGAGGGTTCTTCCGAAATAGAGGGGAATCAGGGAATCCATGATTTCATCTTTTTCAATGCTTACTTCCCCGTATGAAATAGCGGTATCAAACAGGAGCCTGGCCCAGAGATCGGTGGGAAAGTTGAATTCCGTCTTCCTTAACCCTTTGATTTCATGGAGTTTCCTATAAACATCAGCCGTGAGAATCTCTTTCCATAAATGGCTGAATTTATCAAATCCGGTGTGGAACTGGTGAAGTAAATTGTCTGTGTCTACCTCGACCTTGGGCGGCTTTTCCATCTCACCGAGGCCAAATCCGTATATGGCCGTGGGACGACTGTATTTGACGTTGGTCCAGAACGATTCAAACTCTTTCATCATTTCAAAGATGGTGCCGACTACCTGTCTGAACATTGGCCCCAAATCGCCCCCCGGATCTTTGGTCCGATGAATCTTGGGCCGTCCCATAAAGGCCTGGCATACCTGGACCTTCTCGTTGATAGCGAGGGTGGTCATCCAGATATCAATACCGAAATTGGCCACCGCCTGGTCCCATGTCTTGCTCTTCAGATACACATCGGCCAAGTCACCGCTGAAACCGAAGTCTCCGCCAATCGGCTGTCGAACCCTTCGTCCGTACAATGCCCTTGTCATGGGGTAGGCGATTCCGTTTGTAATGGTCCCGTCATATTTGTGCCTTACGTAAAGTGGCGCCACATACGAAAATCCCTCAAACAGGGGCTCGCCCAAGTGCTTAATCCACTCGGGTGTGATGCTCTTCAGGTCCGCGTCAACTACCACCACCGCCTTTGCTCCCAGGTCAACTATCTTTTGGAAGAGGTTTCTGAAATTGTTCCCCTTTCCTTTTACACCGGGATCGGTAGAAATATAGATCTTTGGCGTCTTGGTGGGGGTATCAAGAAAGACCTGCTTTGTGCCATCAGGAGAGTCATTATCACAATTAATAATAACGGAGTCGTTCTCCTGGAAATATTTATCTAATCCCTTGTCGGCCTGTATAACCGGGTAGCTGATAGAGTCGGCCTCCTTATAGGATGGTATGCATACCACCATTTCAGCCCTCTTGATCTTTTCCGGGTTAACCTCGTTTTCAAAATTCTCAGGCATTGGTATTCTCCCAATTCTTGTTCAAAATGCTCAACACGGCTGAATTCCAGCCTTTTGGACCAGTATCATCAGTAATTCTAAGCTTCGGTATTCTTTTTTTCAGATGCGGAAAACTGCGTTGTGAACGGATCAATACGGGAAAATCAGCCCGCTCAAGCATACGAAAATCGTTTGGGCTATCTCCAAGTGCTACCGTTAAGACCTCCCCATGATACTCCTTGTACCATTCAGTAACCAGCCCCATCCCCCTTGCCTTGTCATTTTTTCCCTGGAGATGGTAAAACCGCCCTCCTGATGTGATCAAGAGACCCCTTTGCTCTGCCGCATGCTTAAGGGGGGCAAGGTCAGTGGGTTCTTCACCTTCGATAATGAATGGTTCGTCATATTCTCGCATTGAGGCCAACTGCACCCCATCTTTATCGAGACCTGTCAGGTGGGATATCTCTTCAAGCCCCATATCTGAAAAGCCCTTCATCCTCCACCCTAATTCATTACGGATTTCTTGAAACGCCTTTATCAAAAGAGGGTAAGAAATTCCAAGGGACAATATCCATAGATCTTCTTCTCCCATAGACGAAGATCCTGTAGTACCCTCCGGAGAAAGGCCCCGGATGTCAGCAGGGGATGATCCGGAGGGAGGGTCGCTAAAGGTCTCTTTAAGGAAAAATATCCCGCCTCCATTCTCAGAAATAAAAGGTGCGGAAATCGACAATTTGCAGCGAAGGGCAGCCATTTCCGCCCTGGTCTTGCTGGAGACAAGGATTACGGGCACACCTCTTGTTCTGCATAGTTCGAGTGCTGGAATGGCCTCTTCCCACCCATAAGTGTTATGATCCAGCAGAGTACCATCTAAATCGGTAAAAACAAGAAAGAATGGGGAACTTATCATCAGATACTGCTGTTCAAGGTTTAAGAAAAACGTCTTTTTTCCATTTCAACTACTTCAATCAAATCATAAAAAATCCGGGGCAACTTATTTGATACCCTCTCCCATGAGACGGTCTGGGGTGTTTCGAACAGCTTCTGTTCTACGTTCCGCTCAACCTCAAGGATGGTTTCAGCAAGCCCGTTCTCCATGAAGGGTTTGAATTCAGGATGAGAGTTGACAAACCTCAAAAACTTTTCTGTCATCCTGTATGGCGACGTAAGCATTTCGCCGGCCTGGAGTATGGAATCCCTGAAGATCTCTTTGACTAAGTATTCCTCCCAGTCCCTATCGTAGTCTAAATTGCTGAAACCTGAATCATCCGAGTATTTCTTGACCTGCTCCTCGGCTACAGCCTGGTAGACAACGGTCAGGTCTCTAAAGAATGTGTCAGAGATCTCAAGACCCTCTTCGATGATAAGGGCATTCATCAGCGTTGTAACAATGTCGATAGCCATCCGGTTGAGGCCTTTAGTACGATCTTTCGGTGAGGCATCCTGATGTTTGTGGTCAAACGGTTCTTTAGAAAACATGACCTGTGCAGAAGATGAGGCCTTGCGGTAAACTTCAATCAGGGTGAATATCTCCACACCCCAGTTGGTCGCAAAACGCATCCTTTTTAAGAGGTCTACGTGGAATGCCACTTCACCTGAAAGCTGATAGTTGAAGCCTAAAAGAAACTGGATCAGGTTCAACATCTTTTGGTCCTTGCTTTCGGTAAATTTTCTGTTGAGCGCAAGGAGAAGTGGATCAAGGAGGAGTCGTTTTACCCGTCCATACAGTCTATTATCCTTGATGCGGGAGTAGTAGGCCTTTGAGAAATCGTAGCTTAGGACGACAACAGGATAAAAGAGCCGGTCTAATTGAATTCGTCTAAAAGTCCGGATGTCTGCATCGATCAGACCGATAGATTCAGCGCCCAATGCAATGGCAATCCCAAAGCTCAGGAACATATTTTTTCCCTTGCCAGGTTCGCTGATACTGAATCCCGCCTCGTTGAGTGTAGTGTATATATCACTGAAACCTGGGCCGTTGTTCCATTGAATAAGGTGGTTTTTTATATTCGATGCCCTTATCAGATCCCTCAGCACGAAGGCTTCTTGCTCACTGGCTTTATCCAAGCCAAAGATAATTGTTGAAACATAGGTCACATCCTTTAACTGCTTGAGTATGTTCCTGAATACTGGAAGATTTGCAGGGTCGGTATACTCACTGGCCAGCAACGGGATAACCAAAACCGTCTTTTTCCACTTGGAGTGGAGTCTGAGCTGGGTCTTCAGATGCTTCCGGTCTTTGCGGAGGATGTGAAACGAGGTTGTCTGACTGCTATTTTGAGAAAAATCAGAAATGGCCCTACTCCTTTCGTCAGGGGTAATCGTTCACTTTAGAATAAGCAGTTACAAAATATGAAAAACAGCTCTGTTTGTCAACACTGCAGATTAATCAAAAACTTTCTTGTCCCAGCCATTCTTAATCCGTGCTTTTAAGTTGAACGGTGATCAAATTGTTGGTATAGATTTGGGGCCTTGGGCAGAGGAGATAAAAATGATTCCATCAATTCGAGAATGTTTTCATCTTATGGATAAATACCATATGCTTGAAAATATCAAGGCCCATTCCGTGGTAGTAGCAAGGGTGACCTGTCTGATTGCTCAGGGTCTCCGGGAGGCGGAAGTCGATATATCTGTTGAAATGGCCATTGCCGCGGCCTTCATGCACGACATCGGCAAAACAGCTTCTCTGAAATCGGGCCAGGACCATTCTGAAATAGGGAGGCAGATCTGTTTAAAAAACCATCTCGACGAAATCGCCCCCATTGTTGCGGAACATGTCAGGTTGCGAAGCTACTCCCTGAACGGCGATTACTCGGAAAAGGAGATAGTATATTATTCCGACAAGCGGGTAAATCATGATAAGATTGTGGATTTAGATGAACGTCTCACCTATATCCTCGGTCGATATGGCAGAAGGAATAAGGACCTATCCCAGGCAATTAAAAGGAATTTTTCTCTTTGCAAACAGGTCCAGGAAAAGCTGTTCAAGAAGTTGAAATTTAGCCCGGAATCGCTATCACATATGGCGCAGAATCAAAACGAAATGTGTATCAGAGGGCTGAATTCTAATGCCTGAAAAATCTTAGTCTTTATCCTTACTCTCCTTACTCTCCTTTTTCTCCTTTTTCCCCTTTTTCTTTTGCTGTCGCTTGCTCTTGCCAGGCTTTTCTTCCGATATTTTCCCTTTCTTCTCTTTTTTAGGGGCTGCCAACTTTTCAGCCTTGACCTTAGCCATCTCTTCTAATTTTTTTTCTTTTTCTTCGATTGCCATCAACCTCTTGTCTGTTTCTCTCATCTTGGCGCGCAACTTTCTCACAGTGGTATCTTTGGCAATCTTCTCCGACTCCGCTCCCTTGTCAGCCATCAGGGACAGCCGCTGGTTTAACTTTTCCTCCCAATAGACCCTCTGCTCTAATCTTGCCGCTTTTTCTTTTGATGCCATTATGTTATCCTCTCTTTCTTTGTGGTCATAACCGGTCCCCGATCAGGTCGAGGACAAGCTTCGAGGGAGTGACGGCCCTGGAAACTTTTTACGAGACCATTAAGACTAACTACTAATAATAATTCCCAAATTCCTAAATTCGCAATTGCTCGTAAAAAGTTGGGAAGCACCGAATTTCGAGTAATACCCTTAGCGTTAACTACTTACAATAATGCGCAATTCCTAAATTCCTGAATCCTTAAATCCATGTAAAAAGGACTTTTTACATGAGCGTCAATCTTTATTTAACAAGAAATAGAATAATAGTAAAGGGGCAGTTTCTCTTATTTCTCACCCAATCGTGACAGACTGGGATTAATTTTTGGATTCATAGTTATTTCGTCCAGGCACTATTTAAGAAAATACAGCCATCGAAACCAGCAACCCGTAACCCACAACCCGGAATTTTGATGCTAAAACAAGGAGGAAATAATGGGCAAAATCAATAAGGTCTTGGCAGCTATTGATCTTTCTGATTATTCGGCAGTGACCATGGAGTATGGCGCTGATCTATCTACCCAATTGGGAGCGGAATTAATCGCGGTCAACGTCATCAATCAGAGGGATGTTGATGCTATTGAGAAAATTGAGAATATTACCACAGGCATATCTGTCGAGAAGTATGTGGAGAGGCAAAAGGAGGAGCGGGCCCGACTTATCAACGAGTTGTGGGGTCAAACTTCCAACCTCGATCTTACTCCAAAAACAGTATTCCGTATCGGAATCCCATTTATTGAATTGGTGCAAGTGGTAAAGGACGAGGGGATCGACCTGGTGGTGATGGGTGCAAAGGGCCGTACCAATCTTGCGAATGTGCTCTTTGGAACGACTGCTGAAAAAATGTTTCGGCGATGTCCGGTCCCGTTACTGAGTGTACGCCACAGAAATGATGACTAAGGGATGAGGTATTGGAGATAACCCTTATACAAGAGCACCCCGGCTGCCATGAGGAATCCTATCAGCAGGACGTATAATTCCCATAGCTTCTTCTTGGCAAAGGGATCTTTCAAGGTTTGACGGGAACCAGGGGGCAGAGTTGCGGTGCGCGTTAAAGATGCTCCGAACGGGATATTAATCATGGCACGTGTGTTCACTGCCCATCCATTAGCATCGAGGATGGGGGCCAGGTTGCGTTTGCGGAGTTTTAGGTAGGCGATAATCATGGAGGGGCCGGAGATAGCTAATAGGATTCCGAGGGCTGCGAGCGGCATTTGCCACCAGACGAGGTCCATAAAACCTGTAACCACTGAAGCAATCGCTGTTGCGAGGGCGCCGATGGCGAGACCGATGGCAGCGAATATCCCGGCAAACTTGGCGATGTCAAAGACCTGTTTAGGAGAGCCCTGGCCGGCCTTGACGGTCTGAAAGATTGCCACGACCTCATCGGTTGTATCGCCGTAGGAGAGGACGCTGTCCGCATCGTCTTCAGCCTTTTTCCACCAATCAGAGTAAGTTTGCGCTTCGGCAAAGAACTTGTCGACCTTTTCCTGCGAAACCCCCGGAAGCCCGCTACGGTCCTCCTCCGATCCAAAGCAGGCTATGATGTCCACGATAACGTCTCCCATGGCCTCATCGTCAGCCGAGTCCGCAGGGATAATTCCGTCTCCATTGAACTTGGTCTTTGAAAAAATCTTCACCGTGTCTGCCGTGTCGTCCGCGATGATTTCGCTCGCATCTGATTTAGCGAGGTTCTTGAGGATCTGTTTGGCTGAGGAAAGGAGTTCCCGACCCTCGGGCGTGCTGTCATCGATTTCCGAGAGAGGAAGCGAACTTGCGCCCTGGATAAGGTCGTCCGGGTCTTTGAGAAGGGATCCGGCCCACTTTGTTGCAACAATGATGTCAGGCACCCGAATCCGCCCGTCCCCGTCCGTATCGATCAGATCGAGGGTTTTCTCATCGAATTCAAGGCCCTGGGTCGGACAACTCAGCGCTGCCCACAATTTTTGATCAAGCTGATCTAAGGCCAGCATGTCAGCTCCCGTCTCAAGTTTTACTTGATCAAACCCGCCCAACCTCACAAAATGCCACCTGTGCGGCACAGAGGAATCGTCACTTTTTTCAGTTGTGTCGGACATAAGGCATCTCCGTTGTGCAAGGATCGGGCAATCATTGGCTCCGTTGGGATTTAGCATTGACAGTCAATGGTTCTTTGCCTATAGTCCTTCGCTAAAAAAATCTCTACAGGTTTGCCTCAAAAGGAGGAAATGACCCTATGAAACAGTCTCATAATCGAGTCAACGAAAAATCTTCCCAACGAAGGTCACATCGATTGGCCAAGACTTGCCTGAAAAGCGGCGTATTGGCCGGTTTCCTGATTGTCTTTTTTATAAGCGTTGCCAATGCTGACGAGCTGCTCATGAAAAATGGCGATCGTCTGCAGGGGAGTGTGGTTTCCATGTCCTTAGGCAAGCTCGTTTTCAAGACTTCATATGCCGGGGCCATCACCATCAAATGGGATGAGATAGCCCGTCTGACTACCGAAAAGCCTTTAGAGGCCTATCTGAGGGACGAAAACACGCTGATGGGCAAAATGACGGTCACCAAGGATGGTAGGCTGATTCTTCAACCAGCGGACGGCTCCCCGCCGGTTCCCATCGCCATGGCCCAGATCAAGACCCTGGAACGGCCCAAGCCGCCGGCTGGCTGGGAATTCGGTGGAAACGTCACTGCCGGAGCCAGCAAGGAAACCGGAAATACGAATACGGAAAAATATAGCTTGATCGCCAACGCGACGATTTCCAAATTGCCCCACGAGGTTAAGCTGTACGCGGAGTTTCACAAAGAGTGGAGCAAAAACAAACTGAGCAAGGATAATGGCTTAGGTTCCGCCACCTATAAGCGTTTCCTCACCAAGAAGTGGTTTGTGTTTGGCAACGGCACAGCACAGATGGACAAATTCAAGGACTTGGATCTCTTGGGCAATGTCGGGGCAGGTCCCGGTTACCAATTCTGGAGGTCGCAGCAGAAGAATCTCTCAGCCAAGATAGGGCCGGCCTATGCATATGAAAAGTATACCAAGAACATGGATTTCCTAGGCGGTAAGGACCAGCGGCACTATTTTGCCGGTTACTGGGCCCTGGACTTTGATATGTGGTTTTTTGACAAGTTTTTTCAGATCTATCATCACGACGATATTTTGTATAGCTTCCAGGACAGCACCAACTGGACGGTTCGTACCCGTACCGGGGTTCGCATACCGATGGTGATGAAGCTTTTCGCCTCTTTTCAATTCAACTACGATTATGACAACCAGCCGGCGGACGGAAAAAAGAAGAACGACCAGTCATGGACCTTTGGTTTGGGGTGGGCCTTTTAGGGGGCGGCACCTGCCTGTCGGATCCCCATGGGGCTTCACCCGATAGTACAAGATCGTGGGTCTCAGATTAGCGAGGGATCGCTTCTCTACGGCCTCTTTCCAATCATGGGCCGTGGCGTCTTCGCGGGCGAAACGTATCCAGGCCTGCCGGGAGTAAAAGGTTTTGAACTGGCCGGCCCTTTTATAAAAAATACCTGACTTGTCAGCAAGGGCCTCGAACCCTTTCCTGTCGGATTCCCTCACAAAGATAAAACCGTCAAGATTTTTCAAGGTACGAAGATCCTGCCTTTTAACGGAACCTATCCTGATCGCGCTCCGTTCCAGGCGGATTGAGAGCATAGAAGGTTGTGAGCTATTATAGGAAGCAACCGGTTTTTGGCCCACAATTTCATCAAGGTCAGAGGGCATGGCATTTACCCCCAGGGACGGATACAGGCCCCCCATTAGGAAGGTCAACAGTACTGCAACAGAGCCGGCCACCACTCGAACGTCCTTTTTGGAAAATGTAATCCAGAGCATCAGTCCCACGACCATAAGAGATAGCACTGCCATGGGAACGCCGCGGCCAAACCATATGAAGAAGAGACAAAAGCCAACTGAGGCCAATGCTAATAATGAGATAGAGACGCGTAGCACACCTGTTCTCCATCTGCCCGTGACCTCTTCAAGCCAGTTGGCGCACAGTATGGATGCTGCCGGGATAAGTGGGGTCATATACCGGGCAAAGGACCTTATAAATATAAAAGGGATTATGCACCCGAAAAACCAAGTCGTAAGCCAAAGATCCTTTTTCCCCTTACCCTCTTTGAAGAGCCAAATCGATCGTATCAATGCCGCAAACAGTATCAATGACCAGGGAAAAACGAGGCCGAATGATCCCCCTATGGTAGAAAAGGGGGATCCAATGTGAATTGTTCCAATCCCTCTCGCAGCTACCTCACTATCAATAATTTTGAGGAAATTGGGCCACGTATAGGCCATTATTATTGGCCAGGGTAGAGATACTGCCAAGACCAAGACAGATGCCCAAAAAACCTGTGCCCAGTTTGAAACAAAAAAATCCCATTTCCTGAACACAAACAGTGCGCTGAAACAGGCAACCCCAAAAAGGATCATTCCCACAGGGCCCTTCACAAGGAAAGAAAGCCCTATAGAAAAACCGGATAGGAGTATCCAGCTCTGACGACCCGATTTCCCCCATTTTATGGCAAAAAATAGGGCCATGGCAGTGAAAAAGGTGAGGGGAAGATCCAGCATCGCCCTGCGCCCTTCGATGGCTACGGTGAGGGTGGCTAAGGTGATTAGACCTGCAAGAATACCGCTCTTTTTGAACAGCTCCCGAAACAAAAGGGCGGAGCATGCTGCCAGCCCGGCCCCTGCAAGTACACCCCAGATACGGGCCGCAAAGAGATTGATGCCCAACAGCTTGTAGCTCAAAAGAATTGCCCAGTAGAGGAGAGGTGGTTTCTTGAGCCTGGGCTCTCCGTTTACCCACGGTGTGAACCAACTATCATGTGTGAGGGTTTCCATGGGTGTGCGAAAAGACAGCCAGTATTCGTCCTGACCCGTAATGCTTGTCTCACACCAGATGCAGGGGAATAATAACAAAACGCCTATGACAAAAACAAAGATCGCCTCATGGCGATAAATAAACCCTGTTTTCGATGATATTCCCATCTCCTGCATATAAGCCTCGTTGAGTGGTTGAGTCACAAACTGGAAACTGGAAAATTGAAACTTGCTGGAGTCAATGGGTGGCCGGTATAAATTTCATTCCTTCGCCGGAGTAATGGAAAAACCTAATGACAAAACCTCACGAGTTCCTATAGATATTTTTTCATACATTCTCGTTCAGCTTAAGACCACCATTCCAGCATTCCACCCTTCACTACCCAATCCCTAATTCCCAATATTCAATAGTCAATATTCAATCCCCACTACTCCCCCGAAAAAACCGGGATCTTCGACAATACTCTCACCGAGCCGTAGGGTCTATGAGCCGGAGGCCACCACTCCAGTGTTCCAGCACTCTCCAACGCCCATGATTCTATCGCTGAGATAATCAGCAGTGGGAGACCATCAATTTCAAACGTCATTTTCATTTTCATCAAGATCCAGAAGACCGGCATTCAAAAGTTTTTTTGCGATTGCATAAATGTCTTTTTTGTCGTCTTGCTTTCTGATCCCCACCGTAAGAACATAAATCTCTCAACTCTTCCCGATAATAACCGCTTTCTGTTTTTCCTTCCCCCTGAGGGTTTTTTCCACAAAGATTTTTTTCCCGGTAAAGGGATTCAACCCTGTATGGTACATGAGAGTTGAATATGTAGAGGGGGTAGGGGTAAATATCTGTATCTGCTCGGGTTTAATTCGAAGCTTTTCATTTGCGAAGGTTTTCAGTTTCCGCATATCATCAAGATTGCATCCCGGGTGTGCTGCGATCAGGTAATAGGTCAGGAATTGTTTTTTTAAAACTGACTTTGACAAACGGTCAAAGATCGTCTTCAGTTCAAGAAGCGAATCCGTATCAGGTTTACCCATTAAGTCAAGTACGTTTCTTCGGGTGTGTTCAGGTGCTACTTTCATCTGGCCGGATACATGGTGCGACACAATTTCTTCAAGGTACTTTATACAATGCCTTCGATCATTAAACAACAGATCATACCTGAGGCCGGAGGCAATGAAGGCCTTTTTTATCCCGTCAATCTGCCGGATTTTGGTTAAGAGCTCAATCTGCCTGCTGTGGTCGGGTTTAAGATGCGGACAGATTTCTGGAAACAGACATCTCCTGTCAGTACAGCTTCCCTTTTCAAGTTTTTTTCTGCACTCAAAACTATACATGTTAGCGGTTGGGCCACCGACATCCGGAATGTATCCCTTGAAACCTGGTAATCCAGCGATCCGTTTAGCCTCCCGTGTAATTGACCTGATACTCCGTGACTGGACGGTCCTTCCCTCATGCACCGCGATGGCACAGAAGTTACATTCGCCGTAACATCCTCTGTGTGTCGAAATGGAAAACCTTATAGTATCCAGGGCCCTTACATGGCCGTTTTTTTTATAAAAGGGATGAAGCTCTCTTTCAAAATCCAGTTCATATATCCTGTCGAGTTCCTTCTCGGACATTATATGCGACGGCGGATTATGGATGAGATATCTGTTTTGATGCTTCTGAGCAAGGCCCCGCGCATTTACCGGATCATTATTGTTATAAAAGGCGTGAAAACTCTCAATAAACTTTTTCCTATCATTCAGTACCTCCTCATATGAAGGGAGTTCCATATAATCATCGGGTTTCTCCCTGGAGATGTAGCATATCCCCCTGATGTCCCGGTATTCTGCGCCGGCGTCCATGGCACTTGCCAGGCTGACGGCACTCTTTTCTCCCATCCCATAAACGAGCAGGTCGGCCTTTGAATCAAAGAGTATCGACCTTCGAATACTATCCGACTTAAAATCATAATGGCTTATCCGTCTCAGGCTCGCCTCAATACCTCCTATTATTATTGGGGTGCTGCTACCCTTGAAGTGTCGCTTGATAAGATTTGTGTAAACGATAACCGCCCTGTCCGGTCTCCGGTTGTTGATTCCTCCGGGTGTATAGTCGTCCAATTTTCTTCGTTTTCCCGTGGCCGTATAGTTGGCAACCATGGAATCAACGGACCCGGCGGTAACTCCCCAGAAAAGCCTTGGCGAACCGAGACGTGTTATGTCTTTTCCTGATATGATATCCGGCTGGGCAATTATTCCGACCCTGAATCCAGCGTCTGAAAGGATCCGGCTTATTACAGCCGTACCCATGTAAGGAGAATCAATATAACTGTCACCTGAGACAATTATTATATCAGGCTGATCCCATCCGAGATTTCGCAGTTCGTTTTTTGTAGTTGGTAAAAATGGCATAAAAATCAGTAGAGAGTGGGCCTTAATTCTTCACACGTGAGCTCCGGGCAAGGGTTTTTTACTTCTTTCCCCGCAGCCGGATGCCGTCTTTTTCAAGAGTAATCAGCCTTTTCTTGTACAGGTTGCCGATGGCCTTCTTGAATATTTTTTTGCTGATGCCGAAAATGTCGGCGATTACCTCCGGCCGGCTTTTATCGGTGACCGCGATAAATCCGCCCTGTTTCTGTAATTCATCCATAATTTTTCCGGACATGGCATCGATGGCTTTGTAACCGGGTTTTT
>JAOZQV010000025.1 GCA_029932035.1 Deltaproteobacteria bacterium
CCCATCGTTGTCAAATTGATTTTGCCCCTCACAACCCATTTAAACCTTGTATTATAGGGGGACGTCCCCCACACGTAAACAGGCGCTAACTACCAGGATGTATGATGCCTTCCCGCATGCTGTTCCATAACCCCCAGAACGCGGGAAAGGATTTGTTGACGCAATGTTGATCCCTGACTTCAAGGTTCGGGACCCTTAACCCCACTACAGCAAGGCTCATTGCCAGGCGATGATCGTCATGGGGATATACGTCTGTTCCTGAAAGAGGGGCGCCTCCATGGATTATGAGACCATCAGGAAGTTCTTCTATCTGTCCCCCGATCCGACTCCATTCAGTGGCCAGGGCCTGCAGCCGATCGCTCTCTTTATGCCTCAGGTGTAGCACGTTTCGGATTATGGTCTTTTCTCTCGCAAAGAGCGCTACTGCCGCCAATGTGGGCACCATATCAGGCAAGTCACTCATATCCACCTCAATCCCTGAAAGGTTCCTGCCACGAACCGCGACCCTGTCCGATCCCTTTTCAATGGAACACCCCATCTCCCCCAAAACTTCGAGGAACCTGATATCGCCCTGCCTGGTAGCGTGAGGATAGATATTCTCAGTGGTAACCTGCTCCCCGGTCACAGCGGCCGCGGCCCAGAAATAAGATGCTGAAGAGGCATCTCCTTGAATGGCAAATTCCCCGGCCCTGTACTTCTGCCCGGAAGAGATCTTGAAACTGTCATAATTATCACGCTCAACCCGGATCCCAAACTGTTTCATCACGTTGATGGTAATATCAACGTACGGTCTTGAAACTAATTGCCCTTTGACCTCGATTTCAATATCCGTGTCAGCATAGGGACCGGAAAGGAGGAGAGATGAAAGATACTGGCTGCTCTGATCACCTTCCACAAAGATCCTCCCCCCTGGAATGCCCTTTGCCTTGATTAATACCGGTGGGCACCCATTACCTTTAACACAGGAGACATCTACGCCTAACTGGTTCAGGGCGGAAACCAGGGACCCAACAGGTCTTGACAGCATCCTCTCAATGCCTGTCATGAAAAACTCCCCCCTGCAAAGGGCGACCACCGATAGGAGTAGACGAAAGGATGTCCCGGAGTTGCCTAAGTATAGTTCCTTCCTGAGCGAGCCCGGCCCGAATTTCCCGCCTCTCCCTTCCACTATCAGTTCACCTCCTTTAATAGTGATTTTCACTCCGATCTCTCGGAGGGCATTGATGGTGTAAAGGGTGTCTTCACATTCCAGGAAATCCTTGAGCATACTCTTCCCATCCGCAAGAGTGGCGGCAATGACTGCCCGATGAGTAATACTCTTGGATCCGGGTATTCTGACGATTGCACGCAGTTTGGATAGGCGGCTAATTTCTTTCATCTTGTTCTGACAGGGCCTCCTTTACCGCCTTATTCATGACCTCTACCGGTGGATCCATACCTGTCCACAACCTGAACTGTTCGGCACCTTGATGGATAAACATACCGACCCCGCTGATTGTGGCGCAGCCCCTATTCCTGGACGATTTCAAGAGCCGGGTCTCAGCGGGAACATAGACAATGTCCATCACTACCATCCCCTGTTCCAAGATATGTTCCGGAACCGGGCATTGGTTTATGTGAGGATACATCCCAACAGGTGTTGTCTGGACCAAGATGTCTCCCTTTTCACCCTCAACGTCAACTAACGGCACAAATGGGCATCCGAGCGAACGGGCAAGCGTTTCTCCCCGTTTGCGGGTGCGGTTTACAATCGATACTGTCACTCCCTTTTCTTTCAGCATAAACCCAATGGCCTTAGCTGCTCCACCGGCACCAATGATGAGACAGGTCATGCCTCTAAGTTTTGTCCTTTCTTCCAAGGCCTTTGCCGCCCCTAAGGCGTCAGTATTGTACCCTTTCAGCCGGCCTTTGTTATTTACGATAGTATTCACCGCACCAATCCGCCTTGCAAGAGGATCGATTTCGTCAAGATATGGGATCACCGCGGTTTTGAAGGGAATGGTAACGCTTACTCCCTTTATGCCAAGGGCCTTTATCCCTCTTATGCATCCCTCGATTTCTTTCCCTTCAAAAGCAAGATAGACAGCGTTAAGACCGGTGGATAGGAATGCGGCATTGTGAAGGGCCGGACTGCGAGAGTGCCCGACAGGGTCCCCTATAACCCCGTAAAGGGCCGTATGTTGGTTTAAGTTCATGCTGAAAGCATCTCAAATATCTTTTTCATGTCTGAAGCAGGCATTTGACCTGAAGTAGATTCCTGCCCGCGTTCAAGGGATGCAAATGTAATGTACCCGCCCATGAGGGGGGAAGCGATGCGGCTGATCTTGCCTAAAGGCCTCATACAGAAGGCGATCATCCTTACCCCAATCGCCTGGGCCTTCGGTATGAGTTCAAGGAGCCTCAGGTTGTCTTCATATTTCCTGGCCCACGTAACAATCTTCACCATATCAGCGCCTGTGGCAGCCATTTTTCTCAGGGCCTCGGTGTTATTCCGGGCCATTATAGGAATGCAGATCATAACTTCACAACAGTCATTCTATATTATGGCGCAACTGATTAAGAAACTTCTGCATCTCTTCGTAATCCCTGCCCCTGATGATATGAGTCAGATAGGCGAGCGTGGAATTGATCTCCTCGATCTGTTTGACTGTATAGGGGTTGAACATGATTTCAGAGAGAAGATGATCGTCTTCAGAAAAGAGGCCCTTTGCAATATCAAGATGTTTCCTGAAGGTTGTTCCCGGCGCCTCTTGCTTCTTCATACAGGCAGCGAACGCCATTGAGGAGGCAAATGGGATCGAGAGCGAGTAGGCTATGGTCTGGTCATGTTCTTCGAATGTGTACTCTTGGACATTTAGTTTAAGCCCCCTGTAGAAGTCATAAAAAAAGGACTTTGCCTCCTCATCAGACTCTTTGATAATGATTGCATTTTCGTTCCTGAGATCTCTGATATTGGCAAAAGTAGGGCCAAACATGGGGTGGGTAGATACAAATTTCTTTCCCAGGATCTTATACAACTCATGTATTCCAGTTTTTACTGAAGCAACGTCTGAAAGGATGCACTCCTCAGGGAGGTACCTAAGAAAGTCTTCAAAGGCCTCACGTATATTTGCAATACTCACCGCGTTTATTACAAGCTCGGGCTTGAACTCCTCCACCTCCGATGGTTCAAGTAATCTTGTAACATTAAAGAAGTATTTAAGCTTTCTTCTGTCTAAATCGTAAACAGCTACCTCATGGTCAAGGCAGAGTTCTTCCACAAGCCATGCTCCCATACGACCCGCACCCAGAACAAGTATCCTCATTGTACCCTCCTCTCTTTGTAGCAGCCCATAAGCCTGAAGCTGGTGGTAATCATCTTTACCGCTTTGAGGGCCTCAACGACATTGTCGTTTTTGTTTGATCCTTCGAAATCAAGGAAAAAGGCATAATTCCCCGGCTCATTGGGGATAGACTCTATCCTTGTCAGGTTTATGTTTTTCTTCGCAAAGGCCTGGAGTACGCTGAAAAGGGCGCCCGCCTTATGTTCGGTGGTAAAAACAATGGAGCATTTATCACCATCTTCCTTGTCCTCTGACCTGGAAAGCACAAGGAATCTTGTCATGTTTTTGTCCAGGTCCTCCACGTTCTCTTTTATAATCTCAAGGTTATAAAGTCTGGCACAAAGCCTGCTCGCAATTACAGCCGTTCGTTTTAGTCTTTTTTCCGTCAGCATTTTTGCCGCCCCGGCGGTATCGCTGTACTTAACAGGCTCAAGTTTATTTCTTTTAAGGAACTGACGGCATTGTGAAAGGGCCTGGGGATGCGAATATACGCTCCTTATCTCCCTGTGGTCGGTTCCCGGCAGTGCAAGGAGGCAATGGTGTACGGGAAGCTCTACAGCCCCTACCACATGGAAATCCGTATCTATCAGGAGCTGGTTTACCTGGGCCACAGAACCACCAAGTGTATTTTCTACAGGAACGATCCCGTACTCATATAGACCCGATTTTACACCTTCGAATACATCAACAAATGTACTGCACGGAAAAGAGACCAGATCCCTGTCCCACTCCCTTGACGCCTTTTCCCCATACGCTCCATGTTCTCCCTGAAACGCAATCAGTTCAAAATCATTCTGCTGGATTCTCTTGCTTTCCCTGATGATTTCCTTGTAGATTTTTTCGAGAAATCCGGCATCAATCAGGCCGTTGGCGTTTTCCCTTATTTTGTCAAAGACTTCCTTCTCTCTCATGTTGTCTTCGATCTCGGTTTTGAATTTTTTCGCTATCAGAACCTGTTCCATCCTGATTTTTAAAAGCAGCAGAATTTGAGAATCAAGACTGTCAATCTTTTTCCTGATCTCTTCAAGACTCATTTTTTACCTCGCTAATATCTGTTAATACCGTGACCTGATCTCGTGGACAGTCAGGCAAATCCCTTATCGCCTCATCCAGGGCATTGATTGAAACCTCTTCCACAACCGCATGACTTATGCCCTTGAGAAATACAAAATTTATGGCGCTTCCGATTCTTTTCTTGTCTTTCCTGATGGCGGCTAATACATTTTCAGGGTCAATTTGTAGGCGGACCGGCAGTTTCAGTTTTTTGAGTAGCGACTCGATCTTTCTGGCCTCTTTCGGTGATAGATACCCCGTTTTTTTAGAGAGTTCCGAAGCGATCACCATCCCGGCGCTGACCGCTTCACCATGGGAGATGCCGGTCGTCTTTTCAATGGCATGACCGAACGTGTGTCCGAAATTCAGCTTCCTTCTCTCCCCTTTTTCCTTTTCATCCCTGTTTACGATTGATGACTTTATATTCAGGGAATCACTGACAAGTTTTTCAATCACCTGGGGATCCAGATTGATCGCTTTTTCATAGTTCTCTTCAAGGTATGAAAACAACCTTGGATCTCCTATGGCGGCGTGCTTTACGATTTCGGCAAAACCGGACAAAAGCTCCCTTTCCGGTAATGTCTTCAGGAGATTCATGTCACAGATAACAAATTCGGGTTGATTAAAAACGCCTATCATATTCTTGTATCCGCCAAGATTCACACCATTCTTTCCTCCGACACTGGCATCCACCTGAGATAACAGGGTCGTGGAAACAAATCCGAATCTTACCCCGCGCAGGTAAATGGACGCAACGAACCCGGCAATATCAGAGACAACTCCCCCGCCGATCCCCACAATGAAGGATGAACGGTCAGCCCCCATGTCCATGAGCCGCTGACATATTTTCCCGACACTGTCCAGATTCTTTATCACTTCACCTGCCCCAATCTCTATCACTTCACAGGAGGGAAAATCCTTTTGATAGTGACGTCTCACATTGGTATCAGTGATAACCGCTGTCTTTTCCAATGGCGCGTACTTTCCGAGAGACTCAAGAACCTCACCTACCAGTATCGTTGAGTCTCCTGTATCGCCTTGAATATCGATCGCCCTCATTTGCTTGCCAAATCCAATTCTTTTTATTTCAATTCATTCCATTCATACAGGATCCTAATACTTGCAGCTTTTTCATGAGGTCCCCAAACATATGTGGTGGCATGGCTTGATCCTTATCGCATACTGCCTCGTTGGGATGGTAGTGTACCTCTACCATAATGCCGTCTGCTCCGGCCGCCATAGCAGCAAGACTCATGGGTTCAATCAGGCTCAGGCGCCCGGTTCCATGTGAGGGGTCAACAACAATTGGAAGATGTGAGAGCTCCTTGACAGAGGGCACTATACTCAGATCCAATGTATTTCGGGTGTAAGTCTCAAACGTCCTTATCCCCCTTTCACAAAGAATAACATTCGGATTTCCCCCCGCAAGTATATATTCGGCACAATTGAGCCATTCTTTGAGGGTTGAATTCATCCCTCTTTTCAAAAGCACCGGTTTGCCAAGCTTTCCAACTTCCTTTAAGAGAGAGTAGTTCTGCATGTTTCTGGTGCCGATCTGCAGCACATCTGCATATTCAGATACCCATGACACATCACGGGGATCCGTGACCTCAGTCACAATCGGCAGGCCGGTCTCCTGTTTAGCTTTTTCAAGTATTTTCAGGCCTTGGAGACCAAGTCCCTGAAAGTCATAGGGTGAAGTCCTCGGCTTAAATGCACCACCCCTGAACATATTGGCGCCTGCCGCCTTTACCTTGTGAGCCGTTTGTACGGTTTGCTCTTCGCTCTCCACACTGCAAGGACCGGCAATCACAGCAAAATCCTCGCCGACCTTCACATTTCCCACCTTGATGACAGTCCGCTCGGGACGGTCATCATTTAACGATGTAAGTCTAAGTGCGTTCATTGTAGAAGAATCTCCTTCAACATAGGATTTGGTTTGAACACGATACAACAAAAAGGCCGTGGTCGGTCTGTCCGCCCACGGCCTTTAACTCCTCAACTTCATTTAGACCACGGGCGGACCTGTATACCAGAAAAAGTAGTAATAAAAATTTAGCCAGTTCTTTTTCAACATCCTCTCTCCTCATTATTCGCGGTTGACTTTGCCCGCAGATAGTGATCGGCCAGGACGATCCTGACCATGGCTTCGAGCACCGGGACAATGCGTGGAACTGCTGAGGTATCGAACCTTCCGGTCAGCTTCAGTCTGTCAGGGCGGCCTTCTCTGTCAATTGTCTCCTGGTCAGTCATTATGGAAGGGATCGGCTTTACAGCGGCGCGAAGAATAATGTCGTCACCGTTGGAAATGCCCCCTAAGATACCTCCTGCGTTATTCGTTTTGAAACCGTTTGGGGTTATGGGGTCATTGTTTTCAGATCCTTTGAGTCTCGCTGTTTCAAAGCCCGCCCCAATTTCAATCCCCTTCACGGCCCCCACAGACATCACCGCCTTGGCCAGGTCTGCGCTCAACTTGTCAAATACAGGCTCCCCTAATCCAGCGGGACACCCGAACACTCTAACCTCAACAATCCCTCCGATGGAATCACCTTCCTCCTTTGCCCTTAAAATAGCCTCTCTCATTTTGTCTATTACTGCCATATCAGAGCAGTAGAAGGGATTTGTATCGATTGCCTCGAGATCAAAATTTTCTCCCCGGATACCGCCCAACTCGAGTGTGTAACCGGTAATTACTATGTCTAATGGATCCAGTATCTTTTGGGCTACCACGCCGGCAGCTACCCTGGCCGCGGTCTCGCGGGCAGACGATCTTCCCCCACCCCTGGAATCGAAATGGCCGTACTTTTTGAAATAGGTGTAATCGGCGTGACCCGGTCTGAAAAGCTTACGAAGGATCTCATAAGGCTCACTCTTGACATCGTGGTTACGGATAAGGAGGGCAATCGGTGTTCCGGTTGTGAACCCTTCAAAGATCCCCGAGAGGGTCTCCACCCGGTCTGTTTCGGACCGTGGCGTATCAATAGAGGTGCGGCCCGGTCTGCGTCTTGCCATCTCCTTGACAAAATCCTTGTCCGATAAAGGAATACCTGATGGACAACCGTCTATAACAGCTCCGATGCCCCTGCCGTGCGATTCACCAAAAGTGGTGATCCTAAGCGCCTGCCCGAACGAATTCCCTGCCATACTAAAGGCCCCCCGTATCACTGCTTTTATACCTTTGTGACAAGACCCTCATAATCGCTTGCCCCACTTCTTCAGGATTTTTCCTGTCTGTGTCCACCCTGTAATCACTTGTTAACTCATAAACCGGCATCCTCTCATGGAGAATCCTCTCGATCTCTTTAAGGGGATCGGCCCCGGAAAGCGTAGGGCGGAATTCACCCGACTTCTGTGCATTGTTCATCCGCTCGCTGATAACCGTCACCCCGGTGTCAAGCCAGACCACCCATCCGTTCTTCTTTAGATTTCTCACGTTCTCCCGATCAATGACGACCCCTCCCCCTGTGGCGATGACCAGGTCATCCCTTGATGCCACGTGTGAAACGACCTCTTTTTCCACCGCTCTGAAATCGCGCCATCCCTTTTGGGATACATATAAATGTATGGGGAGGCCTGTCTTTCCCTCGATAAGCCGGTCTGTGTCCAAAAACTCCCTCTTTAACTCCCGGGCCAACAGCTTGCCCACGGTTGTCTTACCGCTGCACCGGTAGCCGACCAATACGATATTCATAACACCTGTCTTCATCCCACAAAAAAAGCCGCGGGTATTTTTTATACCCACGGCTTTAAAACTTCAGGAATCAGCATATCAGCGCATGGGCATATCTCTCCCGTAAAAAGAAAAATGGAGGCTGTGCCATGCTTGATAACTGAAATTCATATCTCTCACTGACCCTTTCATTTGCTAATGGAGGTTACTCTCTAAATGATCGAAACGCTTTTGTCAACAAAAAAATTCTCAGAAACCTTTTGGTCGAACTTATTTCAAACGTCCTCACTTTACCCTCAATATGGTCGGCTTAGAGGAATAGCTTGAAAATCCGAGAAATAAAGTTTGACACGAATTTCGTGTTACACTAAAATCGTGGCATGAAGAATGTTACCATTACACTGGATGAAGAAGTCGTTCGTTGGACCCGTATTCGTGCTGCGGAAGAAGACACAAGTGTTTCCCGCCTGGTGGATGAATTGCTCCGCGAAAAATGCGTGACGAAAGCAACTATCAGACATCTATGCAAAATTATTTAGCCCAATCTCCACTTGTCCTGAAGAAAAAGGGGGCTGATTATTCCGATCGTGAGAAACTCCATGACCGAAAGGGTCCTCGTTGACACCAATGTTCTTGTTTACAGCAGAGATGCCTCAGAACCCCCGAAAACAAAAACAAGCCATGGCCTGGGATGGCCCGTCTATGGAACGTGGCATCTCCAGGATCGTTACAGGCTGTCCTGGTGGGGTTCCCCGGTCGTATCCGCCGCTCAAATAGGTGACTGCCGTTACCTTCTGACAGAAGATCTCCAGGAAAACCAAAACCTGGGCAATATCAAGATAATCAATCCTTTAACCGGGACATGCACTGACTGGCGTTAACTGCCGATTTCATAATCATCCGGCAAATTGCTTGAATGGAAGGATTTTGGATGTTTTATCAAAGAGGCCCGCAGAAACTGCGAACCTCTTTAACTGTCATTAAAAAAGTAACATCCTCATCATCATGATGGTTCCTGACCTCCTCGAACTCCCTGAAAATCATACTTTCATGGTTGACCCTTTTTAGGCTTACCAGAAGCATATCAAGTAAGAAAAGGTTAAGTTGATCCGTTAAGGCATCGAGTTTTTCTCTAATTGTTCATCTTCGTAAATATTCATATTTCCTCCTGGTCAGGTTAAAAAATTTCAGTAGCAGCAAGCCGGACATGTTCTGCTGATACTATTGTTGATTTGCTCTTGGCTGCGGCAATGATAGCCCCCCTCGCTAAATGATTTGCCTTCCTGAACAGACCTCCGGAACCTTGATGAATAGCGGTAACAGCTCCGTCTTCAAACAGAGAACGTTTTACTCCTGCAATGGTAAGATGATGTTCCAGATACTTCTCCGTTGCTTGTCGATCGACTCCCTGCAGGTGGTTTCTCGCCACAACCCTGGATGCAAGAGGCAGAGAATCTCTAAACCGCAAATTGTCGACAAGATTATTTTGGCCTGCCAGAACAAGCGGCAAAAATGGCTTGGAGTCATTTTCGAACTGAGTAAGGGTATGCAATTCAGCAAAAACAGATAAACGTAACAGCGAAGATTCGTCAATCACCAACAGAACTTTCATCTTTTTACCCCGGGACAGTTCGACTATTTCCTGCTTTATCGTTCTGGTTGGTAGAAAGATCCTGGGAAGTGTCCGGTTGCAACACTCCCCGTTTTTTTGCCGTATTGCTAAAGATTCGAACCGCGATTTCAAGCATCTCCTTGCGTAGATGGATCAACCCCAAACAGGTATCCTTGTCATCGTGATTTCCCACGATCACTACGATCCTTCGGATACAGTGCCTCCAGTTTACAACCGCTCTCTTTGTATGCGCTGATCCAGCGTAATATTGTGCTGCGGCCAATACTGCTTCTTTCGGAATATGGGATGTTCCATTTCCGGGCGCACTTGTCCCTGAGCAATTTTTCTTGCTCACCAAATGCCAGGTTCGGTTCATTTACAAACTCGTGAATAATACTGAATGGAAAAGTGGCTACTTCCTGCTTTTCTTTTTCGGTCATTTTGACCCTCCTTTTTGAATTTGATCCAGCCTAATTCATGAGAAAAGAGGTGTCACCGGCAATGGTCACTGGAGTCAGTATCCGATGAAAATTGCAGCGGATTAGATGGAACTGCTGACAGGTGTTTGACCGATGGAGATGAAATGGTCAAAGGCCGCAATTTCCCCATGACTCCAAGCCTCGGTAAGCAAGGCTTTGATTCGGCGCCGTAGATTCTTGAGCCAATGCCTTTGTCTCGGAAAGGGTGTATCGGGTGGCCACCTGCCTGTTTGCAGACGGCAGGAAAGTCTGGATCTGATCGTTTCTTTTGATGTCTGGATTCGTGTGAAATGACTATCAGGTCTAAGAGTGATTACACAACCACAATTAGGACAGCGATAACTCTTCAACAAGAGAAAGGTGTCAAAGCCATCGAAGAGTCTTTGGACAAATTCATGGCTCCAAACTTTATGATGGTTGCATTTGACGCAAGTCGCAGGCCGCTCCCATACATATTTCCGGCCCTGCTCAAATATTTCCTTGAGAATAACAGAAACAAAGACTATCATCTTCCTCGTGCCTTTTTATTAGTTGGGTCTCTTTGGGCACGTTTGTTTGGGATGGTGAAGTTCTGCAGAACTTCACCATCCATTTTTCTTGACATAAAAAAAGGCCGCCCGAAGGAGACCAATAAATTTGCCAAATATAATTAAATTGTCAAGATAGAACCGGCTTTCTTTTGTTGACACACACTGACCAAAAGGACAAAATAGGATTTATTGAATGAGGAGCATGAATTTCAAATAGGGAGACAATAGGAACTGCTTTATGAAACGATTCATTCTGATTTTGGTGATGATTGCGGGATTGTCAATTGCAGGATGTTCCGGGAACAATGCCAAAGAACTTTTTGAAACGGCGCAGTTCGAAGAACTGCAAAATAGCCCCGGCCATGCCATAAAACTATACCGGGAAATAATAGAAAAGAATCCTGGAAGCGAATACGCCGGGAAGGCGCGCGAAAGGTTGGATGCGTTGAAACAGGCCAAACATTGACCTATAGCCTTCCAGATAAAGATTTTGGACTGCGTTATCGGTCAGAATCCGCGACGACGTACTAATATGTACGACTTACTCGGATTCCTCCCTTCCCGCCGCGGCGGGACCAAAATCATTATCTGAAACGATATATCATTCCACATCAACAGCTTCAAAGCAAACAGGGGCGAGAAAATATGCAACCGAACGGTCGTTTTTTTAACAGGGCGCGTGAGACCATGGGCCGGGAAAAACGAAGGTCCTACCTGAGCCAGCGGTTTGTTGATATTGTTCAGCATGCCTATCGGCATTCGAAAGCATATAAAGAGATCTTCGACTCGGCCGGCCTAAAGGTCTCTGACATCAAGGGCATTGATGATCTGGAAAGGCTTCCCATCATACGCATCGAGGATCTGGTAGAGCGGCAGAAAAAGGATCCGCCATTCGGAGGGTTTAATACCGTTGATTCTGGCAATTTCAGACGGATATACGTAAATCCAGGGCTTATCTACCAACCCGGGGAACAGGAATATAGGGACACCTCCTGGGCTGAGGCCCTTTGTGCAGTCGGGTTCAAACCGGGAGATCGAGTTATCAATGCCTTTAATTACCATCTCTGGCCTTTTGCCTTCATGTTGGACGAGTCGGTAAAGATGATCAATGGAACAGTGGTTCCCACGGGCGTTGGAAACACGCTGATGCAGGTCAAGATCATGCAGGGGTTAAAGGTCAATGGATTCATGGGGACCCCGAGCTTCTTGATGACTATGGTGCAGCGCGCCGAGGCGATGGGCCTGGATCTGAGAAAGGATATCCTGCTGGAAAAGGCCCTTGTGGGTGCAGAGATGCTGCCTGAATCCCTCCGCACGCGACTTGAAGCCAAGCTTGGGATGACCATCCGGCAGGGTTATGGAACGGTGTTTCTGGGTTGTATGGGATATGAATGTTCATACATGACTGGTCTCCATGTGCCTGACAATATTTTGGTCGAAGTAGTGGACCCAAATACCGGCACACAGGTACTGCCGGGGGCTGCGGGCGAAATCGTTGCCACCAACTTCAATATCTCCTATCCGATGATCCGCATGGCAACAGGGGATCTTTCAGCCTTGGCCCAGGAACAATGTCCCTGTGGAAGAACCGGCCTGATGCTGAAAAGAATCCTTGGGAGGACCGGCCAGGCCACCAAAGTGAGGGGGACGTTTATCCATCCGTGGCAGGCAGATGAGGTCATGTCCAAGTATCGGGAGGTGTTTAAGTACCAGGTAGTAATTACGCGGGAAGTTGACAGAGACATTATGACTTTTTTAGTGGAAATGAAAGAAGTAAGCTCCAGTTCTGATGTGCTTTGCGCACGGATTGAGCGTGATATAAAGGATATCCTCACCATTAAAGGCGCAGTTCAGATTGTTCCGAGGGGTACTATCCCTGACCTTCACAAAAAAATCGAAGACAAGAGAACCTGGGATTAATTGGGATAAGTGGCTAAAGTGAACTAAAGTTATTGGTGTGGTAGGTGACTGATAGGCGAAAATGGGGAGCATGGACAGGATCAAAATCGGTGGAATCATGCAAAGTGACGGACGGGCTTTAGTGAAAATCATGTCCGTGCCGGACCATGTGAGTGTTGCAGGCACTGTGTTGAGGAGTATGGGAGAGAATAGCATCAACATAGAACTCCTGGTGGAGGGCTTTGACTTAGATGACTGCGGCAATTTCTCATTGGTTATCGATCAAAAGGACCTGGACTCGGCCTTAGCCGTCTTAGAGGAGATAAAACCGACTATTGACGCCAAGGTAATATCATACACCCCGGATGTGGCAGTAATAACCGTATTTGCACCTCACCTGCGTGAGAAACCCAGCGTACATGGCGCGATGTTCTCTTCCATAGCCTCAGTTGGGATAAGTTCTCTCGTCATCTGCACTTCCATCTCAAGCATATCCTGCGTGGTGGAGGGGCAACATCTTGACATCGCTGTCAGGTCTCTTGAAGAGGCGTTCGACACACCATCACAGGTAAAGGAGAGGCCAAAGGATTACTAACAGACTTCAACTTTAGGCATTTTAGGCACTTTAGGCACTTTTCCGGTTTATCCGGGTTAGGAGTTTTCATTATGAAAGGAATAATCCTGGCAGGGGGAGCGGGGACCCGCCTGTATCCAATAACGCGGGTCGTGAGCAAACAACTAATGCCGGTATATGATAAACCAATGATATACTATCCGTTGTCGGTTCTCATCTTAGCGGGTATCCGGGAAATACTCATAATTTCGACCCCTGAGGATTTGGGAAGATTCAAAGAACTGTTAAATGATGGATCTCAGCTCGGCCTTTCTTTCTCATATGCTGAGCAGCCACGGCCAGAGGGCCTGGCCCAGGCCTTTGTTGTCGGGAAGGAATTTATTGGAAATGACCGGGTGGCCCTTGTACTCGGGGACAATATATTTTACGGTCGTGGACTCTCTGAAATATTAAAGAGATGCTCTCGATCTGAGGAAGGGGGAATTATCTTTGGTTATTTTGTCAGAGACCCTGAACGATACGGTGTTGTAGAATTTAAATCTGACGGCAGGGTCACCGGGATTGAGGAGAAACCTGACAAGCCTAAATCAAGGTATGCAGTTCCTGGGCTCTACTTCTATGACAACGATGTTGTATCCATAGCGGAAAACCTGGAACCATCGGCCCGGGGGGAGTTTGAAATTACTGACATTAATTTAGAATACCTGCGGCGTGGCCAGCTCAGGGTAGAGATCTTCGGGCGGGGTTTTGCATGGCTCGATACCGGAACCCATGAATCCCTCCAGCAGGCCAGTAGTTTTGTGCGGGCCATACAGGAACGGCAGGGCCTCAAGATTGCGTGTATTGAGGAGATCGCTTATAAGCGCGGCTATATCGACGGAACCCAGTTAAAGAAGCTTGCCAAAGATATGCTCAATAATGATTACGGCCAATACCTAATGGAGATCCTTTCTGAAGAGGGAAATAATAAAAATGACACTGAAATGTACTGAAAATTCCCTCCCGGGGGTCCTTCTGATCGAGCCGATGGTGTTCAAAGATGATCGAGGCTTTTTCTTGGAGATCTACCATTTGCAAAAATACCTTGCAGCCGGGATGGATAAGCCCTTTGTCCAGGACAATCACTCCCATTCATGCCGGAGCACCCTGCGCGGGCTTCACTATCAACTCAAGCATCCCCAGGGGAAACTGGTATATGTTATAAGGGGAGAAATCTTTGACGTTGCCGTGGATATACGCCGCGGATCTTCCACCTTCGGCCAATGGACGGGGAGCATCCTTTCGGAAAAGAACAAGCATCAACTATTCATTCCTGAGGGCTTTGCCCATGGGTTATGCGTCATAAGCGAAACAGCCGATGTGGGGTATAAGTGTACCGATCTCTATGCCCCCGGAGATGAGTATGGGATATTATGGTCAGATCCAGGGATAGGTATCCACTGGCCGGTTAAAAACCCGGTCCTCTCCGAAAAAGACGCTGAAAGCCCGCGTCTGATGGATATCCCTGAAGAGTTACTTCCAAAATTTCAGGGCTCGCTCAAATAACCTCTACCCCCCGCAACCCGCAACCCGGTTACAACAAATAAAGGCCCATAAATCGCTGACAAATCTATAGGCCTTCATGTTTCTTCAAGATTTCAGGGAAAGTATTAGCTAATCAGCCGACCATCTCCTTTACTTTCTTTAATGGACTGATCTTAACGGCCCGGCGAGCAGGCTTGGCCTTAAAGACTGTCTCTTCTCCGGTAAAAGGGTTAATCCCTTTACGCGCTTTGGTCGCGGGTTTGCGCTTCACTTCAATCTTTAAGAGCCCTGGAAAAACGAATTTACCGGGACTACGCTTCTTGATATGACGCTCGATCAGGATGGCTAACTCGTCGAATACTGACGATACCTGTCTCTTGGTTAGCTCGGTGTTCCCTGCAATCTCTTTCAATATTTCAGTTTTAGTCATCTGTTTTTTTACTGCTGGAATCTTTCTTGTAGTAGTTTTCTTCACTGCCACCTTTTTTCCTTTTTTTTTGACCGCCATAGAATTCTCCTTTCTCTGAAGATTGAAGTTTGTGTGTTCCCTGCTGAGCACATAGACAACTCAGAAGGCTCGAAAAGCCAGGCACAATACTACTATAATCAATACCATGCCATCATTATAGTGCTTTCCTCGCGTTGTCAACTAAATTTATCAGTAGCTTCACAGAAGCCACCTCTTGAGGCGTTTGATAGCTTCGTCCAAAGTTTCATCCTTTTTGCAAAAACAGAACCGCACAAGCTCCCGTCCCTGGTGTCGGTTCTCCCAGAAGCATGAGCATGGGATGGCTGCAACTCCCGCCTTTTTGGGAAGCATGCGGCAAAAGACCACGTCATCATCAAACCCAAGGCTTGTAATATCAATTAGAAGGTAATAGGTTCCCTCCGGAGGATAGACCTTAAATCCCATATTATGAAGCGCTTCGGAGAGCCGGTCTCGCCTCCTTACATAATCGGCCAAGAGCCCAGCATAGTAGCTGTCCGGGAAATCCATGGCAAAAGCCATGGCCTCCTGCAATGCAGACTGCCCACAGAAGGTAATGAATTGATGGCTCATTCGTACTGCACTGGAAAGCTCAGGGGCCGCAATCACATAGCCCACCTTCCATCCGGTCATGGAAAAGGTCTTGGCTGTGGATGAGATCACAAAGGCCCGATCCCTGAGCCCGGGCACATCTAATAATGTTACATGCTCGCGTCCGTCATATACCAAATGCTCGTAGACTTCATCCCCTATAGCATAGGCATCATGTTTTACGCACAGCTCTCCAATAAACGAAAGTTCTTCCCGTGTGAAGACCTTGCAGCAGGGATTTTGAGGGTTATTGATTATGATGGCCTTTGTCTTGGGCCCGAAGGTCTCTGCCAATTCCTTTTTCGGAAGAGTAAATTCAGGGCCTTCTAAAGAAACGTACCGAATCCGGGCATGGGCCATGGAGGCGATGGGCGGATAGATATCGTAAGAAGGTTCCAAGAGTATTACCTCATCTCCGGGTTCCAAAATACCGAAAAAAGTGGCGCACAATCCTTCTGTGGCACCGGAAGTAACCGTCACCTCATCATTTGCATCTACCTCGATCCCGTAGAACCGTTTCATCTTCCGGGCCACTGCCTGGCGAAGTTCCAAGATACCAGACGAAAGCACATACTGGTTGGGGCCGCGCAAAATGGCATCCGCCGCAATGGTCCTGATCTCCCGGGGACCGTCAAAGTCGGGAAACCCCTGGGACAGATTTACAGCGCCATGGGTATTAGCAAGGACACTCATCTCTGTGAATATTGAGGTTCCGAAAGGGCGAAGGGCCTCCACAACGATCTCTCTGTCCATCTGATTTTCTCTGGTTTGCAAGTAAAACCTCTCAGGATGATCTAAGGAAGTTCTTCTTAGCGAGAAGCGCTGCCCCTAAGGCGCCAATGATCTGTGGTTCGGTATGAACATGTATCGCTTGCCCGAGCCTTTCTTCAATAAGGCCGACCACACCGCTGTTCTTGGCTACCCCACCGCTCATGGTTACGGCGCCATGAACCCCGATCGCCTTTACCATGCTCCATACCCTGTTTACTATGGCTCGGTGCAGCCCACGGATTATTTCATTTTTGGGGTGGTTTTGTGCCACAAGAGACACTACCTCGCTTTCTGCAAAAACAGTGCAGACACTGCTAATACTGACTTCTCCGCCAGCCTTTAAGGAGAGAGGACCCATTTCATTGAGAGAGACCTGAAGTTTGTCTGCCATCACCTCCAAAAAGCGGCCA